>CANHAR010000114.1 GCA_947458495.1 Gammaproteobacteria bacterium
CGTCAAACACCAGATCATCCGGGGTGCCACGGGTACGGATATCAACGTTACCGCCACCAAACGCTGCTGGCTGATCCGCTGAATAGGCTTTGTGAATTTTGACCGACTCTAGGATGGATGCCGGGATGTAATCCAGCGGAATCACGTTTCTGCTCAGCTCTGGCGATGGAATCTCTGCGCCGTTCAAAGTGGCACTGGAGTAACGTTCACCCAGACCACGGACGTAAATGTACTTGCCATCCACCAGCGTCAGACCGGTCACCCGGCGCAAGGCCATCGCAACATCGGAATCACCGGCCCGCGATATCTGTTCGATACCCACAATCTCGGCGGCAAACGGCTGCTCAACACGCTCCATCACGATCGAGCGCGCGGCATCGCGCAAGCGGCCCATTACCACAATTTCGTCGATCTGTGGCGGAGCAACCTGCACAGCGGCGGTATCCTGCGCCTGCGCCATCGAAGGCAATGCTGTCGCGCCGGTCACGATAAGTGCGACGGCCAATGCCAATTCACGCTTCTGCCAATTCAAAGTTTTTTTCATGATATCAATCCGTTTCCGTCAATTTACTCAAGGCAGTGCGGGGATAAGACCAAATGCCTTATCCCCGCTTGGTTACTTGATCTCAACACTCACCGGGGCGGGTATTACAGACCAGTAGTCCATCCGGATACCCAGTCTTGTCCAGTCTTGACGGCACCGATGTAGTCAACAGCCTCGAAGAATGAACTGCTACCCGCAGCGCCCAGTGCCGGAACCGCAGCGGCTGAGAAGGTGTTGCGCAGGCGAGTAACGTCAAACACGGGGACGGTAATCGCTGCACCGGCAGCCGTGGTCATGCTTGGGGCAGTCACGTAAGCCCTGGCATTGGTCGGGCTCAGACCAGTGATCACAGTTGCGGGCAGATTGGCAGTGGCATCAACCACGGCGTTGCCGCTGTTTACCCACCAGTCGCGAAGATTCAGACCGGTGCTGGATGCGATTTTTATCGCTTCTGTACACGCCACCACATTGCCCGACGCTACAGAGAAACCAGACTGAATACCGGCAACGGTTTGTGTGTGTTCAACTTCGAAACACTCTTGGCTCGCCATGCCAGTGGCATTGGAGGTGATGATGGAGTTGTACAGTTCGAAGTAAGAACCTTCGCGGAACAGTGGGCCTTCAGAATCACCCTTGGAACTGGGCGCGGTTCCTGCATTGGTTCTCACGTTAGACGTGATACAGGTCATGTTCGACACGCGACCCTTGGTGAACGGTGCAATGTTGTCTGGCAGAGTGTCACCGGTGTTGTCAGCTTCGATACAGCGGTTAGCGCCAGAGGTCTGGATGATCAGTGCAAACTGGATGTCACCCACCCAGCCTTCAGAGAAGTCGATTGAGTCATCACCGACGTTAACGTTAACGGAGTACTTCAGATCAACCGCACCACCAAACATTTCGATGCCGTCGTCCAGTGTGGTGTAAGTCTGCACGTATTCAAGCGTTGTGCCTGAGCCAACACCATTGAGTGTCAGGGCGTTCAGTTCGTTGCCATCAACCACTTCGTAACCGGCATGACGGATCTGCACATAACGCAGGATGCCCGAGTTTTCAGCACTGTTGTTACCGCCGTAGCTGGCCGGACGGCCTTCTGCGGTCACGTGGCAGTTGTGGACGTTATTGGCTGTTGCAGCACGATCCGCGTCGGTGCACTTGTTGGTCAGGCCGTTACCATTAATCTGCACGCCGCCCCACAGGCCGCGGTCTGACAAGGTTGCCTGACCATCACGCAGATCTTTTACCGCGCTGAATATGATCGGTGCCTGACGGGTGCCGTCAGCAACAATGCGCGAACCACGAGCCACTCGCAGGTAGTCTTCCGGGTTCTGGAAAGCGATGCGTGAACCTGCACCGATGGTCAGACTGGGGCCTTCGCCATCCTGAGGAATACGCACACCCTGCGCGGCAGAGTTGGCATTCACGTCACGACCCACAAACAGGCTGTCCTGGAAAATGTGCAGACCGTTGTTTGGCAGTGCGTTGATGACCAGATCCGTGGTCAGTGGGCGGGTATCGCTCACGAAGGTATTGGAGTAGGTGCAATTGTTACCGGCGAACGCGCCCTGAACGGATTGGCCAGACACTGTATAGCTGGCACAGGGGTTCACCACGGCGACCGGTCCTGGGGGATTGGTGACCGTGGAATTGTTGGAGTTGGCAACCGATGTTGTTGGCGCCAATGTGACTCCACCACCATCACAGGCGGTAACGGCTGCGGCGAGCAGGCTGACACTGAACAGGGCTTTGATGTTCATTTATACAATTACTCCTTGTCTGGATTTTTTCACAGTCGATTCAAGTTGTCGTATCGGTTAAAGTGCCGATCAGGATCAAAAACGTGCATGTGCCGATGCTGCCGGGCGCAATCGCAACGCAGTACCGTATTGTTGCCCGTTGTGCATGACAGATTAGTGACTGAAAAAAACCCTTGCGGACCACTCATCAGGCACTAAATTATTTTTGATATTCAGATAGTTAAAAAAGAATTATCCAGAAATTGGAGATGTTTTTTGGCTGGTTTTGTGACAATACCGTCATGTAAGAACAAAAAGTTTGAGGTAAACCCACGATGATTTTCCGCCAGCTTTACGATGCTGTTTCATCCACTTACACCTATCTGCTGGCAGATGAAAATTCCCGCGAAGCCCTGCTGATTGATCCGGTGTTTGAGCAGATTCACCGCGATCTTGCACTGCTGCGGGAACTGAATCTGACCTTGCGAGTGGTTGTAGATACCCACGCTCATGCTGACCATGTGACGGCGGCGTGGATGCTGAAACAGAAAACCGGCTGCCTGATTGCACTGGCTGACGCCGTAGGTGCTCAACAGGTGGACTTGCCGCTGCAGCATGGCGATGTCATCGGCGTTACCGGCGTCAGTCTGGAAGTACGTGCCACGCCGGGCCACACCAATGGCTGCCTGAGTTTTGTGCTGTCCGATCACAGCATGGTGTTTACCGGCGATGCGCTGCTGATTCGCGGCTGCGGGCGCAGCGATTTTCAGGAAGGTGACGCTGCCCGCCTGTTTGACTCAATTACGCAGCAGATTTTTGTGTTACCTGATGATTGTGCGATTTACCCTGCCCATGATTACAGCGGACGGACACGCTCTTCAGTGGCCGAGGAAAAAGCCCACAACCCCAGAGTCGGCGGCGACGCCAATGAACGCGATTTTGTGCAGTACATGAATGCCATGCAGTTACCACATCCGAAAAAAATCGATGAAGCCCTGCCAGCCAATATGCGCAGCGGTATGCCGGCCGATGGCAGAATGCCTCTGGAGCCGGACTGGGCGGACATCCGCGTCAGTTTTGCGGGAGTTCCGGAGGTCGAGCCTGAGTGGGTCATGCAGAATCAGCCCTCGGTGACTATTCTGGATGTGCGCGACGCTGACGAGATCGATGAATCGCTCAGCGGTTTGATAAATCTGATCCATATTCCACTGTCGCAGCTGCGAGCGCGTGTTGACGAGGTTCCCAGAGACAAACCGGTGGTGACCTTATGCCGCTCCGGCAAACGCTCGTCGCTGGCATTGGGCATTCTCAAAGCCGCAGGACACGAACAGTTCGCTAATATTCAAGGCGGCATTCTGCACTGGCACCAACATTAAACGCATTCAGCATGAGTTAAGACTCGCGGCCGTAATCTGAACCTGACGTATCCGAACAGGTCGGACGGAACCCGGAGACAAGACCCATGCTGAACCTAAAACACCTTTGCCTCAGTGCAGCCCTGTTGACATCAACGCTGGGCTCAGCGCTGCTCAGCTCCGGCGCGCTTGCCTACAGCAGCGCCGTTTCCAGCAGCTGCGCCAGCCTTGAATTTATGGCAAAAATGCTGGAACTCAACGTGCTGCTGCCCGCAGGACGCGACCGTTTGAGTGAGATGACAGCCATGCGCGATCACCTGCTTGAGCTCAATCGTCTGGCCTGTCAGCCGGTGTTATTGAGTGAATCTGCGCGCTTCAACAGCCGCTATACCAACGGCCGGCGGGTTTCCACCGATCTCTATGAAAACGCCTGGCACTTCCCCAACGGACAGTTGTTCACTGGCCGCGCGGGTCGCGATACCACGCTGTACTATCCCAATGGACAAGTGATGGCGCATCGCTGGATGCGTGGCGGACAAACGATTTACTGGCCTAACGGCAATCCCGCTACCTTGAGCTTTCGGACCATCAACGAGCCCTGGTATTACCCCGATGGTCATATCGTGACCTATCTGGCCGGCGTTAAAGGGGCGCGCTGGTTTTACCCTTTCGCTCGACTGGATGGTCTGGTGGGTCAGGAATTGATTTCAGGCAAATGGGGCGAGGACGGCGAATACATCTATCTGATTCAGTACACCGACCGCGGCATGATGTATATGAAACGGGAGCGCATCAGGGACAAACTGGTGCTCTCTGATGAGGAGTTACTGGATGTTCCGGGCGTGTTGCTGATGATCACGCGCATGTATCAGGCGCCTGACGATGCACGATTGTTTATTCCCGGTGATGGCAGTATCACCGGGGCTCCCTACTAAAACGCAGCCTGGAATACCAATGCCGGGCAATCAGGGACGATTGCCCAAGGCCCGTTGCATCACCTCAGACTGACTGGCCATAAAGTGACCTACGGACCGGCGCCAGTACTCAGAATTATGTCGCCCTTGTGCCTGTTTAAATTCAAAGGGCACATCGTTGATCAGCAAAATCTGCATAAACTCCAGCGCCGTGTTGATCAGATCATCCTCCATACCACTGTCAATGTAGATGTGCGGCAGACGGGTCTTGGGTACGTTGTAGATGATGTGAAACGGGTCATGGGCCTGTGCTTGCTCCACGGTCAGAAAATCGATGCCATCCGGATGGCGGTCATCCTGTTTGCTGAATCCGGGAATATCAATGATGGTGGAAATAAACGCATCGGCCTGCGCCATCTGCTCGGATTCTGAGGTACTGCGGGGTCTGGGCATAGGAGCACCGGCAGCGATTGCAGTCGCGCGGTTGCGGGCATGCGCCAGAGCGCCACTGGTACTGGCCATGGAGACAAACAGATCCGGATGCCTCAGCGCCAGCGTGAAAGCGCCATAACCTCCCATGGACAGGCCCGCAATGGAGCGTCCGGCGCGCGAAGACTCGGTTCTGTATTGGGCATCAACATAGGGAATCAGATCCTTGATCAGATGATCTTCCCAGTTATTCAGCTGGCCGTTATTGTTCTGCGCCCAGTTGATGTACCAACTGTTGCCGGCATCGGGCATAACCACAATCAGGTCGCCCAGCTCTCTGGCATAAAAGGCTGCAGCGAGATTTCTGCCCCACACGGTGTAGTTCTGCATAAATCCATGCAACAGATAAATCACCGGATAGCGCTTGTCTGTGGTGCTGTAGTCAGCAGGTAGAACTATATCGAACTTCATCTGCCGGTTGACGGCGGGACTGAAAAAGCTGACCGTGCTGAGCCCCTCGGGCAACGGGGCTGCCGTCGGGGCGGCAGGAGGGGTGGCAGCCGCGGGCTGTGCGTGAACAGGCCCTGCTGTGACCGACAGCAACACACACAAACACAGACCAACAGGGAAAAGATAACGGTTAAACAGTGGCTGGCTGAAGCGCATAAAAGAGATCCGGAATATAAAAATGGCAGGTGCAGTACACGCGTTTGTAGAAATTCTCAGTTAAGGGCAATGGGCTGCGCAAACTGCTGCCGGTCAGCCTCATTGGCCTCTTCCCGGCACTCGCCACGTACCGAAAAACTCTCGAAGGTCTGCTCGCGATACAGTTCAAAAAACCCCTCGCGGCAGTATCCGGTCGCCACCATCACCAGCTCGATGCGTGATTCGACCTCAAACTCTCCGATACGTACGCCGCGTTCAATCTCTGGCCGGCTACCCGGCATGCTGTTGCCAGGGATCACACCGACATCAGCACCCTGTCCCGGTTGTGGCCGCAGATAGTCGCGTTGAAACACAAAAAATTTAGTGCCATCGGCCTGAATTTCCGGAATCAGGCTTTCTCGTGCGGGAGGTGCCTGCCACGGCATACCGCCCCCGCAACTGAGCACGGGTAGTATGAGCAGAACTCCAAGTACGCTTCGCATCATGTGGCAGGTCCGGAATCGTGAGAACAGGCAAGGATAGTAAAAAGCGCGCTGCGGCAAGTCAATCAATCATCGCCTGCCAGGCCAGGGACTTGAACAATGAAGACAGGTTAAACGCACCTGACGGCTGCACCTGCATCATCAACACGGCACTGAGACCCGTCTGTGGATCTGCCCAGGAGAATGTGCCCAGTGATCCATTCCAACCGAATTCACCGGTATTGCGCATAAATCCGCTTTTACTGCCATCGATCACCACACTGAATCCGTATCCCCATCCCAGGTCCGCCATCACTGTTGGTGGACTCAGACTGATGGGCAGCACAGCAGCGGGCAACTGATCTGTCAGCATGAGGCGCACAAGGTCAGGATTTAATACCCGGCTTCCATCGAGTTCACCACCATTTAACATGGCCTGCAGAAAACGCAGATAGTCGGGCACCGTGCTCACCATGCCCGCTGCGCCTTCTTTCAGCGGTGGATCCACGGTGATGGGGACGTCCATCTGCGGCTCACGCACCAATACTCCCTGATTGATGCGATAAACCTGCGTTAACTGTGAGAGCTTGTCCGGCTCAACATAAAACCCGGTATCAGGCATGTTCAGCGGCGTTAGCACTTGCGCCTGCAAGTAGTCATCAAAATCCTGGCCTGAAACGATTTCTACAATGCGGCCCAGCACAGTCGTAGAAATACTGTAATTCCACAAAGTCCCAGGCTCTGCAATCAACGGCACAGCAGCGACTTTTTCAACCAGTTGCGCGAGTGTATCGGCACGCGAGCGTACCTGTCGGCTCTGATACAGAGGGCGGTCACGATGGCTCAAACCACTGATATGCAGCAGCAGATCTTCGATGGTGATCTCGCGCTGCGGTTTGTGCGTGGTGCTGTTGAAATCCGTCGGATCATCAAACACTTCCATGTCTGCAAACGAGGGGATGTACTGAGACACCTTGTCAGTGAGGTTTAAGCGCCCTTGCCCGATCAGCTGCATGACCGCCAGGGAGGCAATGGGTTTGGTCATCGAGCGTATCTGGAACATGGCATTGTCCTGCATCGGCTGTTGCGCTTCGATGTCTTGCCAACCAGCGCTTTGCAGGTAAACCAGCTTGCCGTGACGCGCGATGCCGGCGACAAATCCCGGCACATGGCCATTATCGACATAGTGTTTCAGGGTGGAGTCAAGCAGTGCCAGACGTGCTGAAGACATGCCCGCCTGCTCAGGCTCAACACGCGGCAACCCCTGTGCCGACACCGTCAGACTCAAGCTTGCCGTCACCACGCACAGGACCGATCTCAGCACACCTGATAAAGCAGTCCCATGTTTGCCTGTTGAATCATGCCTACCCATGCTGTCACCTGTGTGTGTTGTGTTAAGGGATCATTATTAGTCAGAGATCGTAAATAACCCAAGTTCGTAAATAAAAAGGGGAGCCGAGGCTCCCCTTTTTTCTACTGCAGTCATTCCTTCAGAAATTACTGCGCAGCGCTGACCAGATTGGCGTCTGCTTGCTCAGCAGTTGCCTCAGCAGCGTAACGGCTCTGGTCTACAAACTTATAGTAAACCTGGCCGAAGAACATCTCATCCCAGCTCTGGTCACCCCACGGTACTTCGCGAGCCGGATCAGGGTTAGCTTTGTTCTGGGAAGAGTTGTCAAACGCGCCTGTCACCACAATGCGGGTACCAGCCGGAACCAGCTTCTGCTCAGCCAATTGGTATTCCATCTGCCAGTTGTAGTTGTAGTTGGCAACGTTAGCCATCAACTCAGTGGTGCCATCCGGGTAATGCGCTTCAAAACGCATGTTCTTGCCACGGAAGTGCATGTGTGGCAAGAAACTCAGGATATACGCATCATCCGGGATGGTAATTTCAGCAGTCTGCTCGAAATTAGGATCGTACGGAGGAATGTTGGTCCAGGTAGGAGTGAAGATACAGGCGCATTCGCCGGTACGACGCTCGGTCGGGATCTGGTCTTCCGGGTAGAACCACAGACCAATGCGGCTGGCGTCTTTTGCTTCACGGCCAGTGGTGGTGTAGTGCAGCTGAATGGCAATGGTAGAACCATTTTTCAGCAAACCACCGGTATTAGGCTCTTCAACTGACGGTGCAGCACCCGGGATGTAAGGCGTCACGTGCGCAACGTTCGGGTTAGCCGGAGCCACAAAACCACGACCACTGGGACGCTCACCAGGACCAAACATGGCGTTCAGTGTGTGGTGCAGTACTGTGCGGTCGCCGGGCATGTACTGGCTGGCACGTACATAACGATCTTTGCCGTCGGGCAGGTTGATCGGGATGAACTCATAGCGGTAGTCCAGTACGCCGGTAGCGGGCACTGACTGCTCGGGGATCTCGATGATGTAATCGGGCTCACCAAATGCCCACTCTGTTGGTGGCCACTCGATCATCGCCAACGGATCAGTTGCACCGTCTTTCTGGGAGCCTGCAGCAATCCAGTCCAGCACTTTGCGCTGGTCTTCAAATGGCACAACGTAGCTGTTGCGGAAATCACCCA
>CANHAR010000115.1 GCA_947458495.1 Gammaproteobacteria bacterium
CCCTGAGTCGGGTCACTGATACGGAACACACGCTGACCGTCAATATCGTACTCAGCCGCTTCACCACCCAGATCAGTGGCCGCAATCTGCTTGAGCTTGCGAACCGCATCCAGTGCAGCGATGTTATTGGTACGCACTTCGGTAAACATCGTGTTACTGCCTGCCTGGAAGGTACTCCATGGCAGATGCAGATCGCTGTTACCACGCACGATCTCGCAGTTTTCCCACTCAACTTTCAACACTTCAGCAGCAGCGCGGACAACGGCAGCGTATGAGTACGTTCCGAGGTTGCCTACGCCGGTGTGCAGATACAGCTTGCCGTCAGTACCAATACGGCACAGACCGTCATACCCGCTGGCGCCCGCAGAGTGATAACCCATGCCTACGCCAATACCGGTAACTTTGGTGCCATTACGGCGACCTGAAAGCTGGCTGCGCTCCTGCCAGTTAAACATTTCAGCACCCTGGGCAATCGCCTGCGGGAACCAGGATCCGGTCAAGGTACCACGCTGTGGACCAATAGTACCGGTGCTGTCTGGTGCGTTCTGCATTTTCACCTGCACACGATCCAGACCTGCCTGCTTGATAGCTTTGTCGTAGATGGGTGCCAGTGCGGTAGCCATTTCGTTTTCGCCCGGGCCACGTTGGGCAGCACGGGGAGCGGTATTGGTGTACAGGGAGATACCACGGAAACGCATGGCAGCAGGCTGCAACATCAGAGACACAAAGTTGGCCGCACCGGGGCCGCTGGCACCACCACCTGAACCGGCGTCGCCGATCACGATCATGTCAATCGCGCCTACATCACCATTGGCTTTCAGGCCCAGTTTCATCCAGCCCTGCATACCGGCACGGGCGTGGCCGATGTAAAACTCTTCTTCACGGGTAATACGCAACTGCACCGGACGATTGACCTTGCGTGCCAGATGACCGGTTACCGCCATGATGGGGTATGGGAAAATTTTGCCGCCGAAACCACCACCGGTGTTTTCGTTGATGAATACCAGGTTAGCCGGATCTACGCCCAGCATGCCTGCCAGCGCAGGGATACCAATGGTGTGACTCTGCAGTGAGCCGTAGAAGAAACAACGGCCATTTTCCCAGTAAGCCATACCAGTGCGCGATTCCAGCGCGTGGTGCGACTGACCGATGGTCACAAAGGGCTCTTCAACAATCGACGTACACTGGGCAAACTCAGCATCCAGCTCACCAAATACCCACTCCGCGCCCCAAGGCACGTTGGGTCCCGGATCACGGCCGGCGCGGAACGCATTGATCGCATCGCGTGGCCATTTGATTTCCTGCACGTCAGTACCGGACTGAGTAGTACCTGCCGCCGCTGCACCACCGGTACGGACCAGTGTGTTGCCTTTGGGGTAGGGGTTTGGACCACCCTCAACCAATGTATCAAGCGGGTCGACTACAAACGGGCGACGCTCAAACTCGATACGGATTTTTTCGAGGGCGTTTTCGGCGATCTGTTCAGTGACCGCTGCGATAGCCAGAATCGGCTGACCCAGATAGGTGATCTCGTCAGATGCCAATGATGGGTTGGCAGGGGCGGCCGGTTGCGGCAGGTCTTCTGTGGTCAGAATGCCGACCACGCCTTCCATTGCCAGTGCTTCTGAGTAGTCTATGCTGACGATACGACCGGCTGGCAGCGGACTGGTTAACAGTCGTGCGAACACCATGCCTTCTTTTTTGAAATCCTCGGCGTAACGCGCTTCGCCGGTGACTTTGCCTTCGATATCCGGTGGAGTGAAGTCCTTGCCAATTAGCTTATATGTCATGACAGTTGCCCCGAGGCGCGCATCACGCCGTTCAGATAGTGATCGTAAGCACCGCAGCGACACAGATTACCGGACAGCGCCTGGCGTGCCTCGTCGCGAGTCGGTCGTGGATTGGTCTTCAGAAGCGCTACCGCAGACATGATCTGGCCGGGTGTGCAGAAACCGCACTGTGGGCTCAGCTCAGCAATAAAGGCCGCCTGTACCGCGTGCAGTGTGCCATCTTCGGCACGCAGACCTTCAACGGTCATTACTGCCTTGTCCTTAACCGAGTGGGTCAAGGTAGAGCAGGCGTAATGGGTAACATCACTGATGGTCACGGTGCATGAGCCGCATTCGCCGCGGTTGCAACCAATTTTGGTGCCCGTCAGGCCCAGTTTGTAGCGCAGCGTATACGCCAGAGTTTCCTGAGGCATAACATCAACACGGCGGGTACGGCCATTGATGTTCAGGGAAACGAGGCGCTCAACGGCACCTGCCTGCCTGGTTTGAGCCGACGTGAGGTAAAACCCGGCGCCGGTTGACAGAGCGGCACCTGAGAATATGACGCTCTTGATGAATCGTCTGCGAGTTAGTCTTGGGGTCACGGAAGAATTCTCCACTACTGATTTTTGTGGTTATCGGAGGTACAAGCCCTTCAACCCTGAAGGCTATGCTTTGTTGGCAAAATGTTCAAGTCGTAAGGCTAAAAAGTCACAATTGGTTGATTAATTTATTACTCATCCAGGGAGTATGCCGGCTGGTCCTGCGCAGGGATTACAGACGCTCTCATCAGTAATGCCATCAGCGCAGCCGTATCCGCCTGTCCCATGTGCGCGGCAAACTCGCGCTGAGCCTGCCTCCACAGCGGCATGCCTTTGTGCAGCACGGCGGCCCCTTCAGCGGTAATGCTGACAGCGCGGGTCCGGTGCCAGCCTTCCTCGGCAACTGCAATCAGTCCCTGTTTTTTCAGCGGACTCAGATTGCGACTCATGGATGTGCGATCAAGATCCATTTTGCCTGCGAGTTCAGTAATCGATAACGGACCCGAGTTGGCGAGGATAAACAACAAGCTGAACTGGTTTGGCTGCAGACCACAGCCTTTCATCACAGCCGAATACTGTCGGCTGACCGCGCGCGCTGCACTGCGAAGGAAAAACAAGTTACAGGGACCATCGCCGGGTGCCTGGCGCAAATCCGATGGCAGTTTTTCTATACTGGTCATTATCAACGCCTTTCAGAAGGAGCAGGTATTCTAGTGCAAACCCTCTTGCGCACAACACCGTCAGGCCATCGTAGTGTGCGGCGTCACAAAAAGACACATGTCGTGTATATACACGTAGAGGGCTGCACTGTAGCTTTTAACTCAACAAGAATACAAAGTACAACGAGGAGAAACGTATGCACAGCGTAAAGCGTCTGATGGCCAGAACTACTGCATTTTGTCTGTCTTGTGCCATTTCGGGCGTTCTGGCCCAAGCGCCTGACACTGATTCTACGGTCAGTTACGACGCCGAATTCTTCAATGAGTTCGGCGCACTGACGGTCAACGATATGCTCGACCGCGTTCCCGGCATTGAAATGATTCTCGCTGGTGGCGGCGTATCTTCCGTCTCCAGCGATGGCAATCGCGGCCTGGGTGCCAGCGCGCAGATTCTGATCGATGGCAAACGTATGGCCGGCAAAGCCAACGAGGCACGCGCCCAACTTGCACGCATACCGTCAAGTCAGGTTGCCCGCATCGAGATCATCCGCGGCTCGTCAAGCGACCTCGATGTGCAGAACAGCGGTCAGATTGTCAACATTGTGTTGCTTGAAGCGCTGCCCACCAGCAGCCTGGCCACCGAAGTCAACGCCACTCACTATCACGACGGCACCTTGCGCCCGGGCGGATCCATGGCACTGAGCGGACAAAACGGACGCCTGAACTATGTGGTAAGCGGCCAAGCCACCAGTGGGTACGAACACTTTCAGAGTTTTGAAACCAGCATACGTGGGGATTTTTCACCCAACGATACCGTTGCCATCGACCGCTACCGCGATCAGATGAACTATTCACTAAACAGTAATCTTACTTTCGCGCTGACCGACAATGATCGGCTGGCGTTTAACGTGCTTTATGGCGAACAGGACCCACCAATCACTCTGTTCCGCAACATCGTTGACCTTGTACCGGCAACCCCTGTCACCTATTACGAACGAGAGAACATCCCCGCGACTGCAGAGAACTGGGAACTGGGCGGCGACTATGAACGACGGTTTGCTAACGGCAGCCGCCTGAAGTTCCTCTACATTTCCAATCAGCGCACCAATAACACGACCCGCGAACGTTACCGGTCAACTACGCCAACCGACATTGGCAATAAACTGCTGTTTCTGGACACCGCCAGTCGTTATCAGGAAAAAATTGCGCGCTCGTCGTACACCTTTACCGTGTCCGAGTCACAAGGGCTGGAGCTGGGATTTGAGCGCGCACAGACCACACAGTACTCCGATCTTCGCCAGGGTGTCCGCACCAGCGCACCCGGCGTTGCCGAGTTTGGCGGACTGACGCCGCTGATTTTGCCCAACGCATCGTCGCTTGTTGAAGAGGTTCGGTATGAGCCCTTTGCCGTGCACAACTGGCAAATAAACCCGCGGATGACACTGGAAAGCTCACTGGTAGCGGAGTATTCCGAAATTGCCCAGACCGGCGATGTCTCGCGCACCCGTGACTTTAACTTCATCAAACCAAAGCTGGACTTTCGCTTCAACATCAACAGCTCGCTGCAACTGAATGCCACGCTGGAACAGTTTGTATCACAACTGACGTTTGCTGATTTCTCGCGCTCTGTTAATGAGCGGGATGATGATCAGGACACCATGGCTGGCAACCCTGAACTGAGTCCCGAAGAAAGTATCCGCACCGAAATCACGCTGGATTACCGCTTGCCCGGTGATGCGGGCACCCTCAATACGCGCTTGTTTCACTATGACTTTGACAACAAGATAGGCCGTATTGATATTTCCGAATCGATCAATAACCTGCAATCCACCAACGGCAATGTGGGCCCGGCGGTGGCGTATGGCCTGATCAGCAATGCCAGTATACGCCTGGGTTTTATCGGCTTGCCGCGCGGATTACTGACCGCCGCACTGACCATGCAAAATGCCAGTTACGAGAATAATACCTTCGCGCCGGTCAACATGCGCTTTCCACCCTATGATCGCGGCAGCCTGCGCGTGGGTTATCGGCACGATCTTCCGGAATACAACATGAGTTACGGCGTCACCTACAATGCACGGGCTCATGATGGCCGCTATATTTATGAAAACGACAGCCGCCTGACCTGGATCATCCCAACCAATCTCAGCGCGTTTGTGGAGATGGTTGGTTTTGCGGGACTGACCTACCGACTTGAAGGCAGCAATCTGGCCGACTTCGAAGCCTGTGCCTTGCGCCGCCGTTATGATGGATACATCCGCGATGGTGTCATCAAGGAAATCGAACGTAACTGCTCAGTCACTGGCAGTCAGTTTGCGCTGAAGGTGCGGGGGACGTTTTGAGGGAGCTACTCGCTAGATTCTCGACAAACGTACAGCAAAAAAGTCGGGCGCGGTGATTGTGGCCCGACTTAAAACGACCTTGAACTTTGTCAGGCAATCCATCATTACCAAGGCAGAGCGCGATGCCGGCAAACGTGTGGCATATGACCTCGGTTGAATCCATACGGGTTCTGCAAACCCCGTCATTCCGTAAAGCTTTGAAAAAACTGACATTGCTCGGATATAGTTTTGACCAAGGAGCCTTGGTGCTGGCGTTGTTGGCACCGGGTTCTCATGAAAATTTCTACCGGGATTTATAACGTTAGCGGTCAGCGCGGCGATCCCTGCTCGCCAACACATGCAGATACCTGCCCATCCATTTGTAAGGCTCCTGGCCGGAGTACGCCAACTCCATGGCCAGCACCTGATCGGGCTGCAAATTGCCGCCGCGTTTTTCCAGCACGTAGTCGGAAAAAACCCGCAGTCCACTTTCCTGCCGGATATCAAAACCTGATTGCGCCAGCCACTGCCTGACTTGCGCCAGGCTGCAAGGATTTTGAGGCGTTAAACTGCCGCCATCAGGCGTGTAATTATGCGTATTGATAATGCGGTCAAAATTGCCGCGCATCAGGTTGCGATACACAATTGATGCCGGGTTGTAAAAACACAGCGACAACATGCCGTTGGGCGCCACCAGCGGCTCAAGCGCGGGAACCAGTAATTCGGGGTTTTGTAACCACTCCAGAAGTGCATGACACAACACCAGATCAAAGCATTGCCCTTTGAGTACGGCGTTTAATTGCTGATACGGGCCACAGTGCCAGGTCATTGTGTTCTCGACACCGGCTTCGCGCGCAGACTCGCGGGCCTGCCCCAGCATCACGGACGACACATCGTTCACCATCACCTGATGACCTTGCTGCGCAAACCGAATGGACAACTGACCCAAGCCGCCTGCCACATCAAGGATACGCAGCGGCGCCTGACGTTTATGCATTAACTGCGCGATCACCGGTGCTAAATCGGCTGTCAGTACCGCCAGTCGAATATCGCCTTTTAAACCACCATAAATCTTGCGTGAAAAGCGTTCTGCGAGGTCATCAAAGTTACGGTCTTGGTCAGTGCTCATGGCAAACAATCGCTAGTCAGTTTGTGAATAGTATGCGCCGGCCGGCTGAGTTTGGCACGGTCGGTCTGTTAATGAACCCCTGTCCACTGGGAAAAACATTCTTGCACCGCACCAACTGCGTGCATAGAATCGCTGCAGAATTCTGCTTTCTCACTCACCCGGGTTCACTCACCAGGGTTCACACAACACCGCTATCACACCCAAGCCAGGAGGCGTTGAATGACTACCGCTGACGTGCCGCGCTCACCCGCCCGCTCCACCCAGGAAATCCTCGCGTCAGACCGTATTGCAGCGCCCGCCATTTTACGCATGGAATCGCCGCGTGATATGGGCCGCGGTGATATCTCACTGGACCGCTACTACACCCGCGAATGGCACGAGCGCGAAATCAAGACGGTCTGGCAAAAAACCTGGCAGATGGCGTGCCGTGTTGAAGACATCCCTAATGTCGGCGACACCGAAGTGTATGACATTGTGCACGACTCCCTGATTATTGTGCGCACTGGCACCGGCAACAATGACATCCGCGCCTACATCAACTCCTGCTTGCACCGCGGCACTATTTTGCGCACCGAAGGCGGCCATGTGCGGCATCTGAAATGCCCGGTACACGGCATCACCTGGGGACTGGACGGCAAGCTCGCAGGCCTGCCCTGCGCTTGGGACTTTCCCCAGATAGAGCGGGAAAAATGGTGTCTGCCGGAAGCAAAAGTGGGCCTGTGGGCGGGTTTTGTGTTCATCAATTTTGACGCCGACTGTGAGCCGCTGGAAAGTTACCTCGAATGCCTGCCGGAACATTTCAAGGATTTTGGGCTGGAGAACCGCTACAAGGCCGTGCACGGTGGCAAGGTACTGCCCTGCAACTGGAAGCTGGCGCAAGAAGCGTTTATGGAAGGTTTTCATATTGCCGCCACACACCCGCAGTCTGTTGAATACACGGCCGATACCAACACTCAGTACGACGTTTTTGAGGGGCGCCATGTCAACCGTTTTATCATGCCGGAAGGTGTCGCGAGTCCCGCGTTGGGTAAATATCCTGAGCAGAAAATCGTCGATGCCATGCGCCGCGATATGCCCTTCTATGGCGGCCGCGACATCGTGGTGGGCGAAGGGGAAACCGCTCGCGAGAAAGTCGCTGACCGCGCCCGCGAACGCTTCAGCAAAGCTACTGGCCGGGACTTTTCCAACCTGTCTACCTGTGAAGCCGTTGATCTGATCCAGTACCAGCTGTTCCCGAATCTGGGCCCGTGGGCGGGCATGGCCACACCGCTGGTATACCGCTTCCGGCCCAACGGCGATAACCCAGAGCAATGCATCATGGAGATCATGATGCTGTTCTCAAAAAATGCCG
Organism: Gammaproteobacteria bacterium; assembly: GCA_947458495.1. Taxonomy (GTDB): domain Bacteria; phylum Pseudomonadota; class Gammaproteobacteria; order Pseudomonadales; family Pseudohongiellaceae; genus Pseudohongiella. The sequence continues at coordinate 7,772 of CANHAR010000115.1, forward strand.
ACGGCACGCACCCTCCAGTTGGCAAACCCACTATCGTTGGCATTGACGACTCCTGGCACAAAGTGCCGGGCATGGGGTCAGCCGCCGATGTCACTGATCAGGATACCGAGAATCTCAAACGCATACAGCGCGGCATCCGCGCTTCGAAAAAGCCCGGCGCTACCATGTCGGTTTACCAGGAAAGCCGCATCCGGCATTTCCATAAAACCCTTGAAGAGTATATGGCGCGGGGCTAGAGTCCCTGCCAGCCCAAACGGATAACCAATATGACAAGCCAACTTGAAGACAAACACGCCATAGAAGAACTCATCGCCCGCTACAACCAGTCGCTTGATGGCGGCGACTATGCACAGTGGGTGGCCTGCTGGGCCGACGACGCTGTTCTGGATGGCATCGGCAAACTGCTCACAGGCAAAGCGCAGATACAGGCATTTGCCGATCAATACGAAAGTACAACACGTTCCAGAATCAATGGCCTAAAGCACTACACTGTCAATATCCTCTCTACAGTCACCGGTGACAAAGCCACCTCCAGTTCGTATCTACAATTGGTCAGCACTACGGACAAGGGCGTGAAAATAATTTTCACCGGACGTTACGAAGATGATCTGAAACGCGTCAACGGCCAGTGGCAATTTGCGCGGCGCAAACTGCATCAGGACATGCCGCGGCAATAGGGCTGTGACAGTGCAGGGCTGTGACTGTGATTTGCTTCGAATTCGCGAGCTGTTAGGTGTTTATGACAAGCACTGCCTCCGGTTAACTACAATCCGGACTCCCGTACCAGAACAGCCAGAATATTTCGCCAATATCGCGCAGCAGGTGCCTCAGCGTCTGCTCTGAACACCACCTTGCCCCGCCAGGCC
>CANHAR010000116.1 GCA_947458495.1 Gammaproteobacteria bacterium
CACCTGACCGCCGCCGATTTCCGTCACGATGAGTGGGGCATCGAGCAGAACAATGAACTGACCTGGAGCACGCGCCAGGGCCACCCGCAATCATTCCGGCGCACCGAAACTGACGTCGCTGAGGCCGGCACCGGACGTTTGGGTTACGCGCACAATGTGGGCGGCAGCAGCATTCACTATTCAGGCAATTTCTGGCGCATGCGGCCATTGGATTTTAACGAAGCCAGTGTGCGTGGCGGCGTTCCCGGCACCAACTTTGTGGACTGGCCTATCAGCTATGAAGAGCTGGAGCCCTACTACTCAAAAGTCGATTGGGAGATTGGCGTCTCTGGACTGCAAGGTCCCTGGGATCCGCCCCGCTCGCGCGATTACCCGTGTCCGCCAATGCCGGTCAAGTCCTCCGATGTGTTGCTGGAACGTGGCGCAAAAGCCTTGGGGCTGACCGCCTATCCGGCGCCGGTTGCCATTCTGTCACAGGCGCATAACGGCCGGCCGGGATGTATTCATTGTGGGTTCTGTAATGGCTATGGCTGCGAAGCTAACGCCAAATCTTCTACATTGGTGTCGATGATCCCGCTGGCTATGGCATCGGGTAATTGTGAACTGCGTACCGGTTGCACCGTCGCACGCGTCAATACCAACGCGGCTGGTCGCGCTGACGAGATTGTGTACTGGGATGCCGACGGCAACGAACAGTCGCAACGTGCCAAGGCCGTGGTGTTATGTGCTAATGGCGCAGAGACACCGCGCCTGTTGTTACTGTCGGAATCCGCGCAGCACCCCAACGGGCTCGCCAATTCCAGTGGTTATGTGGGCAAAAACCTGATGTTTAACTGCCACGCATCGGCGGTAGGACTGTTTGAGCAACCAGTAAATGCCTGGAAAAGTATCCCGGCTACCCGCGTCATTCATGACTTTTATACGTTGGACCCGAATCTGGGGTTTTACGGCGGCGGCGGTATCGATGGCCGCCATCCGACTCGCGGCACACCCATGGGATCCGCCATGAATGCCATGTTTGGCGGCCCTGCCTGGGGCCCGGAGTACAAGCGCAACCTGTCGCGCAACTTCAGTTATACCGCGGCTTTCAGCGGACACAGCACGTCATTGCCATTAGCAACCAACAGCGTGTCGCTGGATCCGGAGCTGAAAGACAAATTTGGCAGACCCGCGTTGCGCACCACCTATCTTGACCATCCGGACGATATTGCTACCGCGAAGTTCTTTATGGAGCGTTGCATGGAATTGATGGATGCGGCCGGCGCTGTTCAGAAGTATGGTTTTTACCCGGAAAACGGTCAGAGCGGGTCGGTGCATCTGCTGGGCACCTGTCGCATGGGTAATGATCCGGCGACGTCCGTGGTGGACAGATACAACCGCTCACACGATGTGCCCAATTTGTTTATGGTCGATGGCAGCAGCATGGTGACCTCATCACGCGGGCAGCCAACCATGACTATCATGGCGTTGGCATTCCGCGCTGCTGACAACATCATTGGATTTGCACGGCGCGGGGAAATCTGATGCCAATCTGACCGTGGCAGAATTCAGGAGAACTGATAGACGATCAGGCAGACATGACCGGATAGACTGAACTGGCGGAGTACATCACTCCACCAGATCACTCGCCGCGGTTGGTTTCTTCAACAGCTCCTCAAATACCGCCCAACGCGCCTCATCGGTGTCGGCATGCCGCCCGATGTAGTCACGCACAATCTCCAGACCCAGTGAGTAGTTGATGACATAGGCACGATAGGTGTCGTCAAAGTCAAAACTCTGCTCGGCGCGCGAGCGCGACATCAGGCGATACTTCATGGCCAGTTCGATGGCCTGTTCGCGGCTAATGTCGCCGTCCAGATACTCACGGCTGATCTGTGTACGGGCATTGCCAAGTTGAGTCATCAAGGCACTGATGGCCTCGAAGCGTGCACCGTCGGCAGGATCAAGGCCGGCAATCGGATAGAGCATCTGCTGTTCATACGCAAGGCGGGTTTCGCCGGGGAAGGCCAGCTCCACACCAAAATTGGCGGAACCTTCAGCAAACAAACTGGCGGGCGCAAATAACGGGAACACCTGGTACTCCAGCCAGCCGTTCTCCTTTACAAAGCGGTTATCCACATACAGATTCCACACATGGTGGCCGGGATACCCCTCATGGCAACCGAGATCGAGTGCGCGGGTAATCAGGAATGGTTGATCCAGATTCACCTGGATCAGAGAGCGGTTATTGCCCTGGTACCAGTTGTACCCACTCCACGGTTTGTCGGTGACAAACTCAAGATCAAAGCGTTCGTCGGCTGGCAATTCATAACGCGCCACGGTGCGAGCGCGGCACTCGGCAATCGCCGCTTCCATCACGGCGGGCACTTTATCTCTGGTCACAATCAGCTTGTCACGCAGCGCCTGCACTCTGTCACCCAGGGGAGCATCGCCGGGCAACAGTGCTTCCAACTCTGCCAGTGCCGCATCAAATTGCGCGTAGTCATAGTCTGGCGGCACAGCGTCGTACAGTAATGCCGCCTCTTCGTTAAACGACAGCCGTTCGCCATTGGCCATGCGCATCCGTGTGCTGAGCGCCAGCACATTGCGCTGCAACTGCAGCAGTCGCGCTTCTTCGCCCGGTTCCGCCACTGCTGCGCCAAGCCCCGCTGTAATTACGGCTGCTTCGGTGATCTGCGCGGTCAGTGGCAGCGCGGCGGCGCGCGCCTGCTCTCGCCACTCGGCAGGACCGGTGTAGGCATCAACAAAGTGACTGTCGATTTCACCAAACGCCAGTGCGAGTTTTACATAGCGCTCTGCCAATGAGTCGAGCGCGTCGTCAGCGTGTGTCAGGTGGGAGATTGGCAGCATGGTCGCTGTGATAACAGCAAGAACACGAGAAAATTTTTGTTTAAACACCATGAGATCCTTGCATGTTGAACAGGGTCTGCAGCCAGACCTGTGTGTTGCTGGTGAGTCAATGAGAAGCCTCAGGATACAGGCATCAGAGCAGCATGGACAACCCACTTTTTGCCTTGCCGCTCGCTAATTCGGGTGCTACGCTCGAGGCTCATTCATGGCACATTACGAGGTAGTTATGATGATCAGAAAAGCGTGGACTCTTGCTGCCGGATTGGCGGCGACTGTGTTGATATCAAGCGCGTTTGCCCATCATGGATGGGATTGGGCGCAGGACGAACAGACCGAAATGACCGGGACAATAACGAGTATTTATATTGGCCCTCCCCACCCCAGACTTGAAATCACTACGGAAGACGGCCCCTGGTTAGTTGAACTGGGAAATCCCAGCCGAACGCAAAATGCGGGTTTTGTGGAGGGTTCTGCAGCCCTGGGAGATGTGGTGCTGATCCGCGGACACCGCTCCGCAGAAAATAGCGAAAAGCTGATCAAGGCAGTTCGCGCCACCATTGATGGTCTGCAATATGACTTCTATCCTGATCTGATCCGCGAAGACTGACACCCGCCGGATGTCAGCGCTACTTGAATTTCTAAGCCAATGGCCGGTTGCTGCGTTTTTGCGGCAATCGCTTTGGGCCTATCCGGTTGTTAATGCTCTGCATATCTTCTCTATCGGACTGATTGCAGGCGCCATCACCACCTTGGATTTGCGTGTGCTGGGTATGTTCCGCGACATCCCGCTTGCTTTGCTTGCCCGGCCTTTGTTGCGGGTGGCGCAAGCCGGCGTGGTGATGACGTTGCTGAGCGGCTTTGTGTTGTTCTCTGTTCAGCCTGAAAATTACTTGGGCAATGCAGCATTTCAGAGCAAACTGGTGCTGCTAACACTCGCTCTTGCCAATGCTTTCCTTGTACATCAACTGCCGTGTTGGCGCCGCGCGCTTGACAACAACCACGTGCATCCCCTGCTGGCGGCGGCAGCCCTGTTGTCACTGATGTTATGGGCGTCAACAATACTGGCTGGTCGCTGGATAGCATTTGTCTGAGTATGCCAGGAAGGGCTACATTTCAGTCATAAAGCACTTGTGATAGGCATGCAGCTATGCTGCAATCCTGCCTAGAAGGCACAAAAAAATCGCAGTCAAATTAAAACAATCTGTCTGACCGGCAACGCCGCGAGACAACTTTTTTGCCCAGGAGTTTCGTTATGAATATCCGCACTCCCCTGTCAGCGGCACTGCTGCTTACGTTGATGTCCCAGACTTATGCAAACGACTACACCGCGCCCCGCACTGAATGGGGCCATCCGGAACTGCGCGGTGTCTGGAACTTCAGCTCTTCGATCCCTATGCAACGTCCCGCCGCCTTGGGCGACCGTGCGTTTTACACTGTGGAGGAAGTGCAGGCGCAGGAGCAGGCACGCATCCAGCGTGAGCAGGCCGGTATTGAGCTGACCAATATCATTGGGGGCACCATCGGCGGCTACAACGACTTCTGGCTAGAGACGAATCCACTGGCATTTAACCTGCGCACCTCGTTGATTGTTGAGCCGGCTAACGGCCGCTTGCCACCAATTGTGCCGGGTGCTCCAATGGCTTACGGCGGGCTTGGCCCGGATACCCCGGGCGAGCGACCTGTGCGTTTTGCAGTCGGCGGCGTTGGCAAAGCGGGCCCTGAAGACCGGGGTATTTCTGAGCGTTGCCTGATGGGCTTTAACTCCGTACCGCCGTTTGAGCCCAGCCTGTATAACAACAATCTGCAGATATTCCAGACCGAGGATCACGTGGTTGTTTTTAATGAAATGGTGCATGAAGCACGCATCATTGCACTCGATGGCAGCGACCATATACCCGCTAACATTACCCAGTGGAATGGCGATTCCCGCGGCTACTGGGATGGCGACACCCTGGTGGTTGAAACCCGCAACTTCAATCAGAAAACACAAAGTTTTGCCGGTATTGGTGTCAGCGCAGACAAACTGTTGACTGAGCGTTTTACCCGCGCCGGTGATGACACAGTGACCTATCGCTACACCGTAGAAGACGAAAAAGCCTTCACCGAGCCGGTAACCGCCGAGCTTCCCATGTTCCGCATGGACGGCGAACTGTATGAGTACGCCTGTCATGAAGGCAACTACGGTCTGGTGAACGTTCTGCAAGGCGCACGCGTAGAAGAAGGTACCTGGGATTACGAAAACAACCGGGCAATACAAAACTGATTTTGCTGACATCGCTGCCCGGCGGCAGCGCGATCGCACTAAACATTCTGATACCCATCACAATAAACAGGTTTACACCATGATCCATCTGAAACACCTGTCATTGGCTTGCGCCATCGCCGCCAGTTGCATCAGCTACAACACGTTTGCACAGACAGCCAACAACCCGCTGCTGCAAGCATTAACACCGGTCACCGATGAGATGCTGCGCAACCCGCCCGCTGCCGATTGGCTGAACTGGCGCCGCACTTACGACACCTATGGCTTCAGCCCGCTGGATCAGATCAATACTGACAATGCCGCCAATCTCACCGAAGCCTGGCGTGTGCCTTTACAACCCGGCTCCAACACCCCAACGCCGCTGGTACATGACGGCGTGATGTTTTTGCTGACCACGGAAGATACCTTGCTGGCGATGGATGCCAGCAGTGGCGAGCTGTTATGGACCTATAAGCATCAAACCGACACCAACGCGCAGCCCAGCGCCAAGGTAGGCATCGCCCTGCACGGCGATTTGATCATCATGCCAACCAACGACATTCATATGCTGGCCATCAACGCCAAGACCGGCGAACTGGTCTGGGATACCGCCATTGAAGGGGCGCGTATGGGCCGACGTGGTCACCAGCTGCATGCCACGCCGCTGATTGCCAATGGCATGGTGATACAGGGCGTGACCGCCACCATGGTGCCGGAAGGTGGTTTTATGGTGGGACTGGATTTGCAGACCGGCGCTGAAGTCTGGCGCTTTTATGCCATTCCGCGTCCGGGTGAGCCCGGTGATGAAACCTGGAATGCGCTGGAGCTGAGCGCGCGCAGCGGCGGCTCTATCTGGATGCCGCCCAGTTATGACCCGGAGCTGGACCTGGTGTACTTCGGCACCGCGCCGACCTATGACACGGCATCACTGCTCAACAAGGTAGATCTGCCCGGTATCACTAACGATGGTCTGTATACCAATTCTACCGTTGCGCTGCGCTCTCGTACCGGCGAACTGGCCTGGCACTATCAGCATGTTGCCAATGACCAATGGGATCTGGACTGGACGTACGAGCGGCAGATCATGCAGGTCCCGGTTAACGGCGTGATGCGCAAAGCCGTGGTCACCGCGGGCAAAATGGCGCTGTTTGATGCGCTGGACGCGGCCACGGGTGAATACCTGTATTCGCTGGACCTGGGTCTGCAAAATCTGATTGCCTCGATTGATCCGGTGACCGGCGCCAAAACCATGAACCCCAACGCCGCGCCGGTGGCTGAGTCGTCACAGTTTGTGTGCCCGTTTGCGGCTGGTGGCCGCAACTGGCAGGCCAGCTCTTATAACCCGGACAGCAAGGTGCTGTTTATGCCCATCGCGCAGATGTGCATGATCGGCGGTCCGCTGGGGGGCAACAGCATTCTGTCCACCGGCGCATCACTGACACCGGCGCCCTTCCCCGATCGTGAAGGTGAATTTGGTCGGCTGCAGGCCGTGAACATGGAAACTCGTGAGCTGCTGTGGGACTTCCGCGAGATGGCACCGCCCACCACAGCGATTGTGGCCACCGCAGGTGATGTGATTTTTGGCGGCATGCTGGATCACTCATTTAAAGCCATCAATGCCAATAACGGAGAGATCCTCTGGCAAACCAGCACCGGTGATATTCCGGCGTCTTATCCGATTACGTACATGGCCAATGGCAAACAACATGTGGCGGTGGTGGTTGGTCAACCCACCATTCACGCCGGCACGTTTATGGGCGCGGTCACCGCGATGACCGGAGGTGCTGAGGGCCCCTTGGGCAAGTTACAGAGTCAGGGTCCGGCCTTGATTGTTTACGCGCTGGAGTAAATGCAGCTGTCGCATGACGCCGATGTCGCACTATAATGGTGCGATTTATAGGGAAGTAACTATGTCGCACCACGCTATTCTCACAGCTGCAGGACTGTCTGCCGCTGAACTTGAAACCGGGGTTGATGCTGATGATGCCATCATTGTCAGCTCACCCGTTGATGGCAGCAAACTTGCCTGCCTCAAACCCACCGCTCTGGCTGCTATGCCTGACATTATCGGTACCGCACAACAGGCCTTCCTGGCGTGGCGGACCGTACCGGCGCCTCGGCGCGGCGAGCTTGTACGTCTGCTGGGTGAAGAACTGCGCGCTGCCAAACATGAACTTGGCGCGCTGGTCACCTTGGAAGCCGGCAAGATCCGCTCGGAAGGGCTTGGTGAAGTGCAGGAAATGATTGATATCTGCGATTTTGCCACCGGACTGTCGCGACAACTCTATGGCCTGACCATTGCCTCTGAGCGACCGGGTCACCGCATGATGGAAAGCTGGCATCCCATGGGCACTTGCGCGGTGATCTCGGCATTCAACTTTCCGGTTGCAGTCTGGGCGTGGAATGCCGCGCTGGCACTGGTGTGTGGCAACCCGGTGATCTGGAAACCTTCTGAAAAAACCCCTCTGACCGCCATGGCCACCATGAAAATTGTCGAACGCGCCCTGGCACGTTTTGGTGACGCGCCTGCTGGTTTGTTACAACTGGTGATGGGTGGCGCGGACATCGGCGATGCGCTGGTCTGCAGCAAGCAGGTCGCCATAGTCTCTGCCACTGGCTCAACGCGCATGGGCAGCATTGTTGGCCCCAAGGTTGCTGCACGTTTTGGTCGCTCGATTCTCGAACTCGGTGGCAACAACGCCATGATTGTTGCACCTTCGGCTGATCTTGATATGGCGGTGCGCGCCATTGTGTTCTCAGCCGTCGGCACCGCTGGCCAACGCTGTACAACGCTGCGGCGCTTGTTTGTGCATGAATCCATCCATGATCAACTGCTTGATAAAGTCAAAAAAGCGTATGCCAGCCTGCCAATTGGCAATCCACTGGACGCCGGCACGCTGATCGGGCCGCTTATCGACGCCGCAGCTCTGCAACACATGCAACAGGCACTGGCGCAGGCGAGCCATCAGGGCGGCAAAATTTATGGCGGTGAAGCGGTTACTGCCGGTGTACCCGGCGGCGCCTATGTCACCCCGGCGCTGGTATTGATGCCAGAGCAAAGTGAAGTTGTCCGACACGAAACCTTTGCGCCAATTTTGTACGTCATGAAATACCAATCATTGGACGATGCTATTCACCTGCAGAATGACGTACCGCAGGGTCTGTCGTCCTGCATCTTTACGCTTAACCTGCGCGAAGCGGAACAGTTCCTGTCGGCGGCTGGTTCTGATTGTGGTATCGCCAACGTCAACATCGGGCCTTCGGGCGCAGAGATTGGCGGCGCGTTTGGCGGTGAAAAAGAAACCGGCGGCGGCCGCGAAAGCGGATCTGATGCCTGGCGTGGATACATGCGCAGGCAGACCAACACCATTAACTATTCAAGTCAGTTGCCGCTGGCACAAGGCGTCAAGTTTGATTTCTGACGCAGGTTTTATTGCAGGAGAGCAAGACATGTCAGTGCAACAAAAGGGTTTTAACAAGATCGCTGTATTGGGACTTGGCAAAGTGGGACATCTGGCAGCCGA
>CANHAR010000117.1 GCA_947458495.1 Gammaproteobacteria bacterium
CACAAACACAAGCAGCAGCGCAACTGACACAATGCCGGTTACCAACAGCACAATCGGGTAAACCATCGCAGCAACAATGGCTTGTCTGTTGCGTGAATTGGTTTCCAGAAAATTTGCCAGGTCCGGTAATAACTGATGAAGAATGCCGCCTTCTTCTCCGGCGCGCACAATGTTGACATACATTCTGGAGAACACGTCAGGGCGTGACTCCATGGCATCTGCCAGACTTTTGCCTTCCTTGACTTCGCGCCGCAAGCCGGCAACCAGCGTCTGCATGGCCACTGATTCAGTAATCCCTTCCAACATACGCAGGGCTTTATCCAGCGGAACACGGGCATCCACCAGTGTTCTCAGACCCGTCGTAAAGTCCATCAGATCAGAGGTTTTTACTTTGCCATGTCGGGTTCTGGCCTGACGGGTTTCGTGCCGGGTGAGTGTCAGTTTGACGGGAGTCAGTTTACGGGCCTGTAACAAGCGGACCGCATCGCGTTCTGACTCGGCGGAGATTTCACCGTGCTGAGTCTGTCCCTGGTTGTCAAAAGCCTGATACAAAAAGTGCGTCAAACTCATATCGCCGCACCTGCGCGTGTGACGCGCACCACTTCTTCTGGTGTGGTCATCCCGGCGGCCAGTTTCTCCAACGCATCTTCGCGTAGCGTTTTCATCCCCTCACGGATGGCCTGTGCGCGAATCACATTGGCATCGGCTCCCACGGCAATTTCGTGGCGGATGGTATCGCTCATGACTAACAGCTCATAAAGTCCGATCCGACCCCGGTAACCCGTTTCACCACAGCGCTCGCAGCCAGTGCCTTTACGGGCCAACGGGTAATCCGATGCACTAACCTGCAGCACCTGCGCCTCATCCGGCGTCAAGGAGTGTGGTTTGGCACAATGATTACAGATTCTGCGAACCAGACGCTGCGCCTGAATACACAACAGACTTGAGCTTATGAGATAGGACTCAACCCCCATGTCCTGCAGGCGCGTGATGGCCGCTGCGGCATCATTGGTGTGCAAGGTTGAAAACACCAGATGCCCGGTCAAAGCCGATTCAATCGCAATATCCGCAGTCTCGTGGTCGCGGATCTCACCCACCATGATCACGTCAGGATCCTGACGGACAATGGAGCGCAATCCAGCCGCAAAATTCAGTCCGATCGCCGCGTTCGCCTGTATCTGCGTCACACCTTCCAGCTGATACTCGACAGGATCTTCAACCGTAATAATTTTGCTGCGCTGGTTATTGATCTTCTCAAGAGTGGCGTAAAGCGTTGTTGTTTTTCCGCTGCCAGTAGGTCCGGTGATCAGAATCATGCCATGAGGCTGGTTGATCAGGTTTTGATAGGTCGAGAGAATATTCTGCGGCATGCCCAGTTGCTGGAGGCTGACGGCGGTGTCGCTGCGATCGAGAATACGCAACACAATCGACTCTCCGTGGACACCCGGCAGTGTAGAGACTCGCATATCCAGATTTCTGGAGCCCAATCGATAGTCGATACGTCCATCCTGTGGCAGGCGCTTTTCACCGATATCCAGTCTTGCCATTAACTTCAGGCGCGATGCCACCGCCATACTGATTCTTGCTGGCAAGCGGTCAAGCCGCTGCATGATGCCATCCACCCGGCAGCGTACATCCAGAAACTCTTCTCCCGGTTCAAAGTGAATGTCGCTGGCATTCAGATCAAGCGCGCGCGCAAACATATGGTTTACCAGACGGATGATCGGGGCTTCTGATGCCAGATCCTTGAGCGCTTCATCGTCTTCAAAACCAGACACCATCAGATCATCAGCGCCAGCGTCGATGGTAGGCGAGAGCTCTGCACGCCAGTGGCGCAACAACCGTTTAACTTCATCTGCCTGCGACGGCCGGAAGCGAACGTTTGCATCGATTACAAAGCGGATGCGGCTGCGTAACTGACTATCCGGCAGGCTTTCGAAAACCAGTTCTCTTGACTGGGCGAAGTCTTGTGCAGGTGCGATGCCCGCCGGCTCCAGCAGTTGGGTGAAAACAGAGAGTGAAACCGGCGTATCTGTCACGACTCGTCCTCCGATGACACACTTGGAGGGATGCGACTGAAACCGACGACAGTAATCTCACCGATGTATTGACTGCGGTTCCCGCGCAAGTCAAAGCGGCTCACCCCCAAAAAGGGCTGCGACTGTTTTAACGCATTAAGGAAACGCAATGTGCTGTTCTGATCTTCCAACGCAAAGGACATGGTTTGCTCTACCATCAACCAGTCAGCCGAAATGCTGGTTTCTGCAAGGCTGACGGAGGTGATCATCACGCCGTTTTCAGCACCAATTTCGCGGGCCTGCCTTTGTATCGCTGCCGCCAGCAGCGCTGAAGAATCTGCGAGAAACAGGCTCGACTCTAGCGCTGGCAGACGCTGTTCTGCATCAGCGCTGCGCTGCGCCCAGTCGGCAGCACTGCTGATCAGCCGCTGCTCTCTCTCAATATCTGCGCGCAGACCGTCCAACTGCTGACTGCGTGAATCATAAAAATTCAACAACGCTGGCAGGCCATTGGTGAGCAAGAATATAAAGGCAACAAACAACGCCAAAACCAGAATGCGTTTTTCTCTGGTTTCCAACGGACGAGGCAGCCCAATATCTGGCATTTTTTTCATCAGTGACATCAGCGTGGCTCCGGAAAATGCCATTCGCGATACGCAGAAAAGTTCACTGTGCTTAATCTCAGGTCGATGAAGTAGCGATTGTTATTGGTGGCGCGCGCAAAATCCACTTCGGTAAACATCGGATTCTGTTCCAGCTGCTCCAGAATATTCTGGGGATCCGGGCTTTCGCCTTCGATACTTAACAATCCCTCATCCAGCGCAAAAGCACTCAGTAATCCCGGGTTGATCACCGGTTGCAGCGTCTGCAATACCAGGCCAACATCCTGCTCGGGAAACTCATTAAAGGTCCCCCAATCATTTTCAAAGTCGCGCACCACCGCCTGATCTGCACGCGCAGCCAATGCCTGCTCTTGCACGCGATCAAATTCGGCATTGAGGCGAAACAACTGAAACGACTGCCAGACAAACGGCAAACTGACGACCAGTACTGCGGCAGCGGCCACTTTAAGCAGGTCTTTTCGCAACTTGCCTTGCTCTAACTGATGGCGTGCAGACAAAGCGGCTTCGGGGAAAACACCGGCAGCAGCCAGACTTGCCAATTTACCAGACTGACCGGAGAGATGGCCGGACTTAAACGGGTTGTATCGGAGATAATCGGCGGCAGCACGCAGTAGCAGGATGTTCTGCGCCGGGAGATCTGTGCCGCGCTCCTGAAGAAACGTCTGGTACAGTTCAGGCTGCACACGATCACTCGCCGAACATTGGATACACGTCATCAATCCGTGCCGGTTGTGTTGGAACACCGTGGTCAGCTGTTGATCTTCATCCTCAATCGCGGACAAGGACTGGCCTGACGTGCCGTTTTCCGTAACTGAACTCATTAACTGTTCGGTAAACAGTGCCAGCCTCGGCACCACAGAGGCAAGGAATATCCTTTTTGACAAAAATGCCTTAAACAGGCTTTCGGTTCGCTCTGTTGGCAGCCAGGCAGCCAGGCCGGCTGACACTAAAGGTAGCGCCTGTTGTTGACCAGTTATAAACCCGACATTCAGTGTTTTTTCAAATTCCGGCAATACTGTCATTGCCTGCAACTGTAATGCAGAACGTTGCAGATCCAGGCCGGCTGTCGGCAGGGTTGTTTCGCTGATATAAAATTCTGAGGGTGGTAACAGTAAGACGCACACTTTTTCTGTTTGTGCGCTGTCCATAAGCAGCGAGGCAGCAGCTTCTGCTAACTCAGCCGCAGAATAGGCAGCATTTGTGATTGCTTTGATTTCCGGGTCTGATTCAGAGCGGGATACCCGGATGGAGCGTCCACTGTGCAGATCTACCATCTGATCATCAAACAACAGGAGTGCGACATTGACCTTGTTTGCCATCGAAACACACACGTTTGCATGTCGGGCAAAACTGCCGCGCAGATCCTGCAGCTTCTCGCTTACTGTGCTCAAATTCATTGAGTGATCCCTGTTATTTTTGCTGCACGATGCCGGATTATACGCAGAACAAGAACCGGATTGTTTTGCTGATTATGAGTCAGACGTCGCGCTACAGGGCAATAAGACGACTTCTTGTGGAAAAAAGTTTGACCTGCCATTAACGATCACGGTGCGCAGGATTGCACCCATTTCCCTTAGCTCCGGAAAAAGAGCTTTGTCCGCTCTGTCAAAAATGGGATTGCGGACTGTCCTCTCGCAGGGCTTCCGCTGTCAGAGCGCTCACTGTGGTCTTGATACCCTGAATCTGCGTGTGGACCGTGCCATCTAATTCTGCCTCCGTAGCGGAATTTGCTCAAGAATGGCGACAACGTCATATCAGTTTAATCCTTTGCTGACACTGCGTCTGATCGACTCACCTTCGATGACTTCTGGCTCGTGCTGCCAAGATGAAAATCTGCAGTTATCTTCGGGCTAGAGGTGCAATTCTTGGCACTGACCGTTGTTCATGCCAACAGACATAGAAACGTTTAACACTTTATCTTGGCTGCTTTTGTTTCTCTAGACAGACGAGGTGATTACTTTATTTGAGTGCACGGACTTTTCAGGCGGCCACGGCAGTTCAGAGAATTCAGTGTTTGTGTTCTCGAATGCGTGACTGTTTGATTTGATCGAGCAGTCTTTCAAGACCAGCCTCCCGATCATCGCCATGAAGGCCCGCGCGAAGATCTGCCAACTGCTTATCGAGTCGCAAGTTGTGGCCGTCGCGGGCCTAGCTCTCGCCGAAAACACCATGCCTGAGAAATGTAATGTGGGCGGTTAAGGATTTGTCTCTAATTTCATGCTCTTCAAGAGCATCAATAAACTTGCGCTTCCAGCGCTGCTCTTATTCATCCGGTATTCGCTGAACCATGAGCCTGCAACCCTGATTAAAAACTACGCCGACCGATCAACGTGATCTGCCGGCGCATCTAAAATCAGCGTGCAGATCGCTCCTTTGCGACCAGAAAATCGACGATGGTGAGCATGTCCTGCTGCGTTGTTACCGCATCATTGGTTGTTACCAGATACTTGCCGTTGACAATGACACTAGGCGTGCCGCGGATTTGGTAGTCGCTCATGCGTTGCTCAGCCTGGTTGACCTTGGTCTGAACGGGGAAGGAATTAAATGCTCGTAAAAAGTCTTCCTCAGCTACACCGTGGAGTGCAAACATGTCAGCAAGTTGTCGTTCTGTCTGCAAGCGATTATTCTGAAGGTTAATCGCTTCGAATATGGGTGCATGAACTTTGTCGACCACGTTCAGACTTTCTGCAGTGTAATACGCTTGAGCATGTATCTTCATCAGCTCATTCCAGATAGCTGGAAACCGAAGGTAATCAACGTCATCATCGGCATTGTGTGCCCAGTCGTCTACCAATGGTTGAAAGCGAAAACAGTGCCCACATCCATACCAGAATACTTCCAATACTTCGATCTTCTCAGGATTATTGGTCCTGACAGCTGACGGCAGTTCCTCAAAGTGGGTTCCGGCAACATATAGCGCTGGTTGTGCCTGAAGGGTCGATGCCATAAACGACAGCATTACTGCAGCGCCAGCATACTTGATTATTGATTTGATCATTGTTGTCACTCCGATTCGGTTCCTTTAGCGCCAGTAGACCGCGTCCAGACTGAATATTCGCTGAACGCGGAGGTAATTAATTCAGACCGGAAATATAACTTGCCAGCGCTTCTATTTCAGCGTCTGTCAGGCGTTCGGCCACAATACGCATCGGAGCCGACTCACCATCGTTGTTACGGGTGCCAGAGCGAAATGCTTTCATCTGGGTCAAAATGTACTCCGCATGCTGGCCACCCAGTGCAGGAAAACCCGCTTGGGTAACGCCACTTCCATCAGGTGAGTGACACGCTGAACAAGCCGCAACTCCCAGCTCTTCAACTCCGCCTCTGTAAATGCGCTGGCCTAACTCGATCAGATCAGGATTTGCACCGTTGACGGTAACTTCCTTCGACGCATAGAACGCGGCGATATCTGCAAGATCCTGTTCATTTAAATTATCAAGCAGACCCGTCATCATCGCAATCGAGCGGGCGCCGGACTTAACGTCCAGCAATTGTTTTAGTGTGTATCGTTCATTCTGGCCTGCCAGCTTTGGATTGCTGCCAATGGCACTATTGCCATCTGAACCGTGGCACGCTGCGCATACCGCAACTTTACTTTCGCCTGCTACGGGGTCGCCATCAGCGTTGACAGTTAAGCTGGTGACAGCCATGAGAATTGACGCCAGAGAAAACACTAGACTTTTCATGGAGAATCGAAGTTCCTGAACAGTGTATTAAACAGTATGTGAGTTACTTGGCAATCCCGATTGCTTTGCTGAGAGAGCGGCGAAACGGGACGCAGCGGCCGCAGAGTATATCACAGCTACTTCAGTTGTGTAGGCGCACTCTCAGAGGAATCACTGGCTTAGGCTATCGACGCTCCGGTAGAATGCCTCGCTATGAATTATCAGAATGCAAAGTTTGTTATCAGTGCCGCAAAACTGAGCGGCTGCCCGCTGGACAGCCTGAAAGAAGTCGCTTTTGCTGGACGCTCCAATGCAGGTAAATCCAGTGCAATCAACACACTTACACGTCAGGGTCAGCTCGCACGCGCCAGCAAAACGCCAGGTCGTACGCAGCTGATCAATTTTTTTATGGTGGCAGAGGGCAGGTACCTGGTTGACCTGCCAGGCTACGGCTATGCAAAAGTGCCATTGGCCGTTAAGGATAACTGGCAAGTCCACCTCGAACACTACCTGAACAAGCGTGACGCCTTGGCCGGCTTGGTTCTGGTTACGGATATCCGCCATGTATTCAAGGATTTCGATTTAATGATGATCGACTGGGCACGGAATAATCAGGTTCCGCTGCACATCATCCTGACCAAGTCTGACAAGCTCAAACGCGGTGCGATTCAGGACTCTTTGCGGGCCGCTCAGGATGTTATCAAAGACATCCCGATGGCGACCGTGCAGGAGTTTTCCTCTCTGAAAAACATTGGAGTTGATGCGCTGGCCGAAAAATTAGACGCTTGGTTGGATACCCCAGAATCTCAGTGAGCCTCATCCCAATTTGAGCCAACGCCAATATCAACAACAAGCGGCACATCAAGAGCTGCAGCGCTGACCATTCGAAAACGCACACCCTCTGCCAACAAACCAACATCCTG
Organism: Gammaproteobacteria bacterium; assembly: GCA_947458495.1. Classification (GTDB taxonomy): domain Bacteria; phylum Pseudomonadota; class Gammaproteobacteria; order Pseudomonadales; family Pseudohongiellaceae; genus Pseudohongiella. The sequence goes on from CANHAR010000117.1 coordinate 7,230, forward strand.
CTCACCGACCTCAAACACCAACTCGTCATGAACCTGTAATACCAGTCGTGCATCGAGTGACGCAGCCTGCAGCCAATGATCAATATCAACCATCGCCTGCTTGATAATGTCGGCCGCCGTACCCTGCATCGGAGCGTTGATTGCGGTTCGTTGCGCTGCTTTTCGCAGCATCCCGTTGCCGGCCCTGATATCAGGCAAATACAGTCTGCGTCCAAACAGGGTTTCTACATATCCCTGTTCTTCTGATTGTTCCCGAGTCTTTTCCATATAATCGTACACGCCAGGATACCGCTCGAAATAGCGGTCTACATACTCTTGAGCATCATGTCTGTCGATTCCCAGCTGTTTGGCAAGACCAAAGGCTGACATTCCGTAGATCAGCCCGAAGTTAATGGCCTTTGCACGCCGTCGCTGCTCCGAGGTGACCTCCGCAACAGGAACCCCAAACACCTCGGCTGCCGTGGCTCTATGCACATCCTGAGCATTTGCAAACGCAGCCAATAAGCCCGCATCCTTAGACAGGTGCGCCATGATTCGCAACTCGACCTGTGAGTAATCAGCCGCGAGCAGCTTATAGCCGGGCGCGGCAACAAATGCCTGACGTATCTTTCTCCCTTCGGCACTACGAATTGGTATATTCTGCAGATTAGGCTCTGTTGAGGACAGGCGACCGGTTGCGGCTACCGCCTGTTGAAAGCAGGAGTGAATACGGCCCGTTGTGCGATTGATCTCTAATGGTAACTTATCGGTATAAGTAGACTTTAGTTTGCTTAAACCACGGTGCTCCATGATCAGATTGGGTAATTCAAAGTCCAGAGCCAATTCCTGCAGAATCGGTTCTGCGGTTGAAGGCTGGCCCGTTGGCGTTTTTTTCAAAACAGGCAGTTTCAGTTTGTCGTACAGAATGGCCTGCAGCTGCTTTGGCGAACCCAGGTTAAAACTTTCACCTGCCAGCAAATAGACCTCCTGCTCAAGTTCTCCCAGGCGCGCAGCCAGTGCAATCGATTGTTGATGCAACATCTCAGGATCGACGGCAATTCCGTGTCGCTCCATTTTTTGCAAGACCGGACTTAGTGCCTGCTCGTAGTACCTGAACAAACCTGACAATTCGCCAGTCTTACTTAACTCATCGGCCAACTTCAGATGTAGTCTTCCGACAATATCGGCCTGAGGGGCAAGATACGCCATCGCCGCTTCCGGTGAAGACTGTGTCAGCGCCAGTTTCTGCCTGCCCGCACCAATCAAACTCTGTATTTGTGGGATCTGAATCGAAAGATAGTGCTCACTCACACTTGAA
>CANHAR010000118.1 GCA_947458495.1 Gammaproteobacteria bacterium
ACTTCTGCAGCAGAGCTGACAATTCCGTCCTCCAGGCACCGAACGGCCTCAAGGCACAAGGCGGTCATCATGCGCTCACGGATGGAGTCATCATTGATCTCAGGCGATGCAACGGAATCGTTGCTGACCTGCAATGATTTGAGCACTGGCATAATCGCTTCATCAAAGATTTTCGCAGGACGACCGCCCGCTACACTATGATACTGATAAAAGCCCTTGCTGTTTTTCTGGCCATAACTGCCGGCCTCATAAAGGTGATCAATCGCCGTGCGGAAACTGTACTGCATCCGATCCGGGAAACCCTCCGCCATCACTTTCATGCAGTGTGAAGCAGTATCAATACCCACCACGTCAAGCAGGTATGCCGGGCCCATAGGCCAGCCAAATCGCTCCATAACTGTATCCACAACACGGAAATCCGCGCCATCACGCAGCAACTGACAGAAAGCCCCAAAATACGGAAATAAAATTCTGTTAACCAAGAATCCGGGGCAATCGTTTACCACGATGGGGGTCTTGCCCAGCGACTGCGCATAAGCAACCGTGGTGGCGATGGCCTCCGAGCTGGATTTTTCGCCTCGAATCACTTCAACCAGCGGCATCAGCGGTACAGGATTAAAAAAATGCATGCCGCAGAAATTTTCAGGCCGCTTAAGCGCGCTGGCCAACAAACTGATGGAGATTGTTGACGTATTTGAGGTCAGCACGGTTGTTTCAGGCACACGATCTTCAACTTCGGCCAGCACAATCTGTTTGACACGCGGGTTTTCGACAACGGCCTCAACAATAATGTCGACCTGCTCGAATCCATCGTAACTGAGCGTTGGTGTAATACTGCCAAGCACTTTGCCGACCTTGGCCTGATCCAGGCGACCACGCTCGAGTTGTTTGTTCAGTAGTTTGGAGGCTTCAGACAAACCCAGATCCAGGCCCTGCTGCGCAATATCTTTCATCACAATTGGAGTGCCGCGCAGCGCCGATTGATATGCGATACCGCCTCCCATGATGCCTGCCCCCATAACCGCAGCGCGCTTGACCGGACGCGCCATCGCAGAGAGTTTTTTGGCGCGACTTTTTATAAATTGTTCACTCAGAAACAACTGCACCAGATTCCCAGCGACTTCCCCACGCGCCAGCGTTACAAACGCCATATTCTCCAGTAGCAGCGCTGCAGCGCGCGACTGGTCGGCGGCCTTCCACATCGCATTCACTGCTGTGACCGCCGCCGGGTAGTGTGAACCAGCATCCTTGTCAGTGCGTGCCAGACCCTCAGTAAACACTTTAGTGATCTCGTCAGCCGTCATCGGCAAAGGACCTGTTTTCTGAGCGCGCCGGTCCTGCAGATCCAACTCACCCGTCAATACCTGCTCGAGCAGATCTTCTGCGGCATCATCCAGCATATCGGGGGCAACCACGGCATCTACTGCACCTTCGGACAAGGCCTGATAGGCAGTGACCTGTTTGCCGGTCCGTACCCATTCAATAGCACTCAGTGCGCTCATCAGCCTTGGCGCACGCACGGTGCCACCAAATCCGGGACAAATGCCCAGATTCACTTCGGGAAAACCAAGAACAGCCTTGTCGCTTGCTACCCGAAAGTCTGTTGACAGGCACATCTCCAAGCCGCCGCCCAGAGCCATGCCGTTGATTGCTGTGACGGTAGGAATGCCAAGATCTTCTATGGCATTAAAAATGGCGTTGGTGCGGGCGGCCCAGTCCAGTAATTGTTGCTCGCTGAGTTTGAATTTTTCTGTAAACTCCTTGATATCTGCACCCACCAGAAAACTGGACTTGGCACTGGTACACACCAGAGCCCGGGCATCACTGGCCGCCACCGCGGCAATTGCCTCTGATAACTCCTGCAACATCAGGTTATTAAAAACATTGACCACGGAGCCGGGTAGATCAAACACCAATCGTGCGATACCGGATGGACGTTTACTGACCTGTATGGCAGTGCCTTGATAAATCATGCCGTTAATTCCCCTGATTGCATTAACCGATTGAATGACGTCTTGCAGACCGTGTTGCGCAGCAGCAAAGGCTGTCGCGATGGTCGTCAAAGCGCGCGATTATACTTGAAGTCAGGCACCAAGGCGCTGCAGAGTGTATTCTCCACTCAGCACACGTTGCCACCAATGACGATTGTGCAGATACCACTGCACCGTCTTGCGAAGACCCGTCTCGAAACTCTCTTCCGGCACCCAGCCCAGTTCACGCTCAATTTTTGCGGCATCAATGGCATACCGGAGATCGTGACCAGGCCTGTCCTTCACAAAGGTGATTAACCGCGCATGCGGAGTCACGGGTGATTGCGGGTGCAACTCATCCAGCAATGCACAAATTGCCTTCACAACATCGATATTCTGCTTTTCGTTGTGACCACCTATATTGTAAGTCTCGCCCACGCTTCCTTGCCGGAGAACTCGATATAACGCTCTTGCATGATCCTCAACATACAACCAGTCACGGATTTGTCGGCCATCGCCATACACAGGTAAAGGTTCACCATGAATAGCCTTCAGAATCACATGCGGGATGAGTTTTTCAGGAAAATGAAATGGCCCATAGTTGTTCGAGCAGTTGGTGACAATACACGGCAGTCCATAGGTGCGACGCCAAGCTCTGACCAGGTGATCAGAGCTCGCCTTGCTGGCTGAGTAGGGAGAACTGGGCGCGTATGGTGTCGTTTCAGTAAACAGATCCTCCGGCCCATGCAGATCACCATACACCTCATCGGTAGAGATGTGATGGAAGCGGAACGCGTCTTTGTCCAATACCGTCAGCGTTTCCCAATAAGCACGCACCGCCTGCAGCAAGGTATAGGTGCCAACAATGTTGGTTTCAATAAACGCCGCGGGCCCGTCAATTGAACGATCCACATGGCTTTCGGCGGCCAGATGCATCACTGCCCAAGGTTTGAAATCCGCCAATATGGCATCCAGCGCGCCCCGGTCGCAGATATCAGCCTGCACAAACCGATAGCGGGGATCATCACTGACTTCCAGCAAAGACTCCGTGTTACCCGCGTAAGTCAGTTTGTCCAGATTAAGCACCTGATCAGCCGTATGCCGGATAATGTGGCGAATAACGGCTGACCCGATAAATCCGGCGCCGCCAGTGACCAGAATACGCAGAGCCTGCGAAGACTGTTTGTTATTCATAAAGGCTTCCCTTTTGTACTTTCCTCGGCGAGGTTCATTTGCTCGATGACCCGCTGCGGTGTGATGTCGCTCAGACATCGGTAGTTTAACCGGCAGTGGTGCCGCGTACACGAGGCTTCACAACTGCTTTTGCTGTCCATGACCGCCGTCTTTTCGCCCAGTGGCCGCCATATCGCCAGATCGGTTGGGCCGAAGATTACCACACCGCTCAGGCCAAGTGCCGAGGCCAAGTGAGAAGGACCACTGTCGTTTCCCAGTATTTGATGACTTATCAACATCAGGCTTGCCAGGTCAAGAAGCGACAACTGATTACACAAGTCGATGCAAACAGCCGATTTATCCCCATTACGCAACTGGAAACGCCTGCGCACTTCTGTGCCAATCTGCAAATTTACCTGTTGATCACGGGCGCCGGAGCCAATCAGTATGACCTGATAGCCTGTTTCAATGGCTCTGAGGGCGACATTGCTGAAATGCGCAGCTGGCCATTGTTTATAGGATTTACTGGCACCTGCATGCATCAGTAACAGCGGATGGCGATCGCTCAGCCCCAGACGTTGAAAGCGGGACATCCGCTCTGTATCAGGTCTATCCAGACGCAACTGCACATACGCGGGCACGCTCGGCACCGGCACTCCCAGGGAGGAAATCACGTCAGCAAAGCTGTACCAGATTGATTGTTCAGACGCGGGTCTATGGCTACGGACTACGTCCATCACCTCATTAAACCCGAAGTGGTATCGATGAGTTGTGCTGCTGACTTTCCAGCGCGCACCCGAAAAATGCGTCATCCGGTGGCTAACCGAGTCTTCCTCGATGTTAAAAGCAACATCAGCATTAAATGCGCGAATCTGCCGAATGCACTTGAGCCAGGCACGCAAGGCAGCCCAGATTGGTGAACCGGGCAATAGCGCTTTTCGTGGATAAAACACATATTGCGCTGCAGGAAATGCACCTGAAAAAAGCTCTTCAAAACCCTCATCAAGCACAATCAATAGCTGTTTATCGTGCCGGATACACCAGTCACTCAATTGCTGTATTAGCCCACCGGCCAGCAGCAGATTGCCTAAAAATTTGGTCGGATTGATCAAGGCAATTCGTTGTGCATCCTGCATTGCCTGTTTTGAGAAGTTCACCCGACTGCGCTCACTTGTCACGGGTCAGCGCAGCGCTGTTAAATTCAGCTGCGGATCTGGTTCTGTGATCATCAAAAATGATTTTTCTGGCATGGTTCTGTCAAGATCTGTGATGTCCAGTATACGTTTAACCGATGGTGAAAACTGCACAATAACCGCCTTGAAAGCGCCTTGATCAATCGGAGTACTGAGCTCAGTTAATGCCCGGGTGCCTTCAACATAACGGATGCGCGGGTCGCCCTTTTCGGCATTACTGATGCCAAGCACCGGTAGCAGCATATTGTCCCGCAGTCTACTCACATCCATCTCATTTACCGGATCAGCAAGAAGGCAATTAACAAGAAGGCAATGAACAGGAGCGACCTGCATCATATAGTCAGGATAAACAAAGACAGGCTGATTCAAAGGCACCCTTTTGTCTGCATTGGCAGTCACTGTGATCGCTGCGTTCGTCTGGTACAGAATGGGTCTCTCGTCTATTTCACGTTCAAGGTCAACCACTGTGTCCATGTCGGTCACAGGACAGGCAATTGATCCGTTAATTGCACGAATAATGTAAAAACCAGTGGTGGCTTCAGCGGCCCTGCCAATCGCACCTATCACATTAATAATTTTTGGATTTATTCATATAAGCCAATATTTTAAAAATCTTTTATCACTTACCTTCAAGATTAAAAACACCATCCCAGCCTGGCTGTGTTGTGCGTCTCAAGGTCTGTATCCTTTCGCGATACATCTCAAACAGCGTGTCCGGAGCATGCCCGTTCATCCGCTGTAAAATCTCCAGCGCAGCATCCCATTCAGCTTGCTCGTAAAACTGTCGCATGCGCCGGAACAATTCGGCCTGAGCAAGTTTTTCTGGTGACAAGCTTCCTGTAATGCCCAACATGGTGAAAACCCTGACCGGTTCTCGTTTACCTTTAACCTGAACAAAATCCAGATCCAGCCATTGGTATTGGACCGCATCGGTGCCTAAGGCATGAATACTGGCTTCGCTGACAAGATTGGAGACACCATACAGGCGGGTCAAACTCTCCAGCCTTGATGCCAGATTTACTGAATCGCCAATCACCGTGTAGTTCATGCGGTTCTTTGATCCCATATTGCCAGCGACCACCAGCCCCGTATGTATCCCAAGTCCGATCGACAGGCCTGCTGTGGGCAATGCCGGATCTTCAGACAATGCCCGCACAGCGCTCTCGATACTCAGCAGTGCCTGCATTGCCCTGTTGGCATCATCGATATGAGCGACAGGCGCGCCAAACAGTGCCATCACCGAATCGCCATTGAACTTGTCAACAACCCCGCCGTTGGACTCAATTGCAAAACAGATCTTTTCAAAGCACTGGTTCAGCATGTGCAGTGTTTGTGAAGGTCTTTGTTGCTCACTGAGCGTCGCAAACCCTCTGATATCGGCAAACAGCACGCTGACGATGCGCTCCTCACCCCCAAGCTCGATGTGCCCCCCCATCAACTCAGCGGCGATTTCCGGCGAAACCACCTTTCCCAGCAGATTGTGAATATGCTCGCGTTCAGCAAGACCTCTGGCCATTGCGCTGACCGATTGATCCAACTGCGTCAATTCATCACTGCCTGTTGTTGTGTACAAACGTGTGCCTGCCGAGTAATCACCCTGCTCTATAAGCCTGACACGTTGGGCAAGCGCTAGTATTGGACGGGTAAAGGTTCTGGCCAACAACACTACCATCAGCAAACTTAAACTGATTACCAGCATGGAGAAGGAGAACAGACGGTCCTGCAACTGAGCGAGATTGACTTGATTCTCACGATAAGAGCGCTGGATTACAGCAATAATCAGCTCGCCATTGGCCGGATCTGCGGACAATGGTCTGACAAGTGTCCCATAGTCCGCCTCCCGCAACTGTATGCGCTGAGAGATCGCAAACTGTAAAGGGTTAACGCCAGCCAGGGTCAGGCGTGCATCTTCCTCGGTCAGAGTCGATGCAATGACTTGTCCATGAACTGAATCGCTCAATTGCACTGCATGAAACGAACTGTTTTCGGACAGATCGGGATAATCAAGGCCTCGGTAGCGCAGCACAGACACATCTGAGGCTGAGCTCTGCTTGATTCTGGCAACAAATCTGCCATCCAGTGGAAACCCTGTAAATATCCAGGCAACAGGTGCTTGCAACAATAATGGAATGACAGTGACCTGATATGGAGTGTCGTTGATCGTCAGCACTGCTTCAGCAAATCCATCAGTACTTGCCGCCGCTCTTTCCATGAGACTTGCCCAGGTTGAATTAAGCTCAGTAAATCCTTGGGCCGCGGTATCCGCTATCACACGCCCCTCCATGTCTGAGATCAACATCACATCAGCTGCCTCGTAAGATAGGGACAGCAGGTTTTGAGCAGCATTCTCAATACTGGCAGGATCTGCAGCACCAAAGGCACTACGGAACCCCCAGTCACGGGTAAGTGCACTGCTCAATGTCAACAGCGTGTTGATGTGTTCAGTCCGGCTAAACTCAAACACTTCGGCACCGATACCGAGGTAGGTGTCAATGGTCTGGTCTGTATAACGGGCATTTTCGCGGCTGATAAACGTGTACGTTGTGCCCAACACCGGAAGCAGCAGAAACAGTAAAAACAAAATGAGTCTGGAACGGATGCTGCTGACCGGCAGACGAAGGGAGGACAGTTTACAAAGTTGACTGATCTTTGACATTCAACGCCCGGCGCAAGCTGAAAGTTTGCCATAAGATAGGCAGAATCCATCACAATAACAACCTGTTATGAACGAAGCAACCCGGGACTAAGATCAAACATGGCAGTCGGTTCAGAGGCGACAAATCGGGCACGCCACACTGATGGCCTTGCGTGGCCTAAAATCCGTGGGAATCCTATGATTCAGATTTATACAGTTTCTCTACTTGCCACCACTGCGACATTGCATAACCCCGCGATAAAACAAAGCGTTGCAGCTTCACATAATCCTTGCTGGCAGGCGGAGGAAAACAACCGGATGACAAACGCTTTCTCAACAACTGGAGCAAAGCATCCAGCCACTGCGCTTCTGAGACATCAGCAACTAGCGCCATGCTTTGCTCATCGACATCGCGGCCTCTCAACTGATGGCGAATGTACATCGGCCCAAATCCCTTGTTTCTGCGCGCTCTGACGTAGGACTCGACGTAACGTGTATCACTAAGTAGTCCGTCTCTCTCCAACTGATCCAATACCCGGTTTATGAGTTCATCTGTGTTCCTAGACACGTCTGCCAGATCTTCGCGCGTGTTGGGCTCGTCGGTTGGGATTGTTTCAGATGGGATTGGTTCAGATAGCGTTAGTTCAGATGGGACAACTGATGCTATTTTCAGTCGGGTTCTCAGCTTTCCAAAGAGCTCCCGGCGAGAGTGCTCTCGCCGGGCCAGCAAGTCCATTGCCCGACGACGGGCACTCAAACAATAAGCTTGCTCCTGCTCACGATCCATATGGACACATCACTCCATTTCAGCTTCCATGGGCTCGTTATCATCGGAACCGGCGCTCAGTAACGCATTTCCACCCAGTAACTGACTTCTGATTTGCTCCTCAATTTCCTGAGCTAGTGCCGGATGCTCCTCAAGATATGTTGCTACATTCTTTTTGCCTTGCCCTATCTTGTCACCACGATAGGCATACCATGCTCCTGACTTATCAATCAGATTCAGTTTGACACCCAGGTCGATGACCTCACCCATGCGGTAAATACCCTTACCGTAATAAATCTGGAATTCAGTCTGACGGAACGGCGGAGCCACTTTATTCTTGACAACTTTTACTCTCGTTTCGTTGCCAACCACTTCATCGCCTTCTTTGATTGAACCGATACGGCGGATGTCCAGACGGACTGATGCATAGAACTTCAATGCATTACCGCCGGTTGTGGTCTCGGGCGAGCCAAACATCACGCCGATTTTCATACGGATCTGGTTAATAAAGATCACCAGCGTGTTTGAATTTTTGATGTTGCCGGTCATTTTACGCAGGGCTTGTGACATCAGACGCGCTTGCAGACCCATGTGACTGTCACCCATTTCACCTTCGATTTCGGCCTTGGGCGTTAGCGCAGCTACTGAGTCTATAACCACCACATCTACAGCGCCGGAGCGCACAATCATGTCGCAGATTTCCAGCGCCTGCTCTCCGGTATCGGGCTGACTGACCAACAGATTTTCGATATCAACGCCGAGTGCACCAGCGTAAATCG
>CANHAR010000119.1 GCA_947458495.1 Gammaproteobacteria bacterium
CGCCGCCTCACTGACACGATAACGGCGGGCAATTGATGACACGGTATCACCCGATCTGACTGCATAAGCGGCCCCTGGCTCTGCCGCAACAGGTTCAGCAGCCGCCAGCGTTTGTGTGATCATGTTGGTATCGTGCGGCAACAACAGCATCTGCCCCACACGAATGCGGTGCGCATCAGTGAGTTGATTCAGTGTGACCAGTTGCGCCACTGAGGTGTTAAATCGACTGGCAATTCCTGACAGACTGTCTCCGCGCTGAATGGTGTAATTGATGTCCGGTGTCTGGAACGCATAAAGCTCGCCACCGGGGATTCGGTTCACCAGCGACGCCAGCGAGCCATTAATCGAATGCGTCTGGATTTTAAGTTTGTAACCCTTGGGGATGCGCTTGCCGCCTTCCCAGACCACCGGTCGCAATGCAGGATTGTCAAATTTGAGCTGATCAAGCGTGACTCCCAGAGCACCCGCCAGGACATCGGCCTCAACGTAGGCCGGTAACTCCATCTCGTCATACTCTGGCGCCGGATCCAGATGCAACACGCCAAACAAGGCCTGCGCCTGCCGCTCAAGATCCAGAACCGCCAGGAATTGCGGGTAGAAATTGCGACCGGCAAAACCAAAAGACGCACCTTTGTAGCGCTGAATAATCTGACCGATATCATCGGTACCCAATTCCCGTTTGGCGCGCGCCATACCGCCCGTGCCATGGTTGTAAGCGGTTAACGCCAAGGGCCAATTGTCCAGTACTCCATAGTTATATTCCAGCAGACTCATGGCAGCATAAGTCGCCGCGTACGGATCCATGCGCTCATCAACGATGTGATCAATACGCATAAACCGCTGCCCGGTGGAACGGATAAACTGCCACATACCAGCAGCGTTGGCATGAGAGTAAGCTCCGGGATGGAACGAAGACTCCACGTGCGGCAAGGCGCCCAGTTCAACCGGCAAACCGCGTTCTAGTGCCACGCGCTCAATATGCTCGCGGTAAGCGCCCGAGCGGATCAGACCTTCCACAAAACGATCAGACTGGCCTAATTGAAAACGCACATTAGTGACGGCGGCAGCCAGACGGGTATTGCTGACGTCCGGACCTCCCCACGCATCGAGTACTTCCTGCTGTGTCAACGTCAGGCCATCACGTTTGCCGCTGGCGAGTATCTGCAGGTCCTCCTCAATTCGTCGGCGAAAACTTTCTATCTGTTCGCGGTTAAAATCGACACGCCGGTAAATGACCGACAAATCCTCAGCATCGTGCAAAAAACCGCTGTCGGTATCTACTTCGGTATACACGCGTGTCCAGAACTTGATTGCCGGCTCGATCTCCGCAGGCCGCGGGAACAGAGGATTGCGGTCGGTGTTGTAAAGTGAAGGGGCGTCCTGCGCCACGGATATCTGACTGAACAACACTGTGATTGACAATAAAAACAGCGTGATAAACAGGGACCCAACACCACGCAGACTGAATTTTACTGAAGTCATAGTCAAACTGATCCGGATGAAGCAAAAAGAGGGTATAAAACGAAGTTCAGTGATCTTGCCTTTGGTCACCGATAGTGTCAACCATGCAGGAGTTTTCGCTTGTACAACGCACAAACACATCCACTATACTGCCCACCCCCGTTTCCGGATGAGTACCTCTGATGAGCGAGAATAAAAAACTGGCAACAGCCAGCCTCGAGACTCTGTATCGCATCTTTACAGTGCCGGAAGCGCCTGACTCAACCCTTGGCAAAATTGATCAGTCTATCTCGCAGAATCTCACCGGATTCCTGCAGGAACACATTGTGGCTGCCGAGCGCAGTCTTGCGGATATCGAGCGTGACTTCGCTGATCCGCATATCCCCGAACAACCAACGTTTGTCTCTGACCAGATACAGTTTGTGCTGGATAAACTGGTTGCGCAGTCTGTGCATATCTCGGCACCGAGTTTTGTTGGTCACATGGCCTCAGCCTTGCCCTACTTCATGCTGCCACTGTCGCGCATCATGATGGCGCTGAATCAGAATCTGGTAAAAGTGGAAACCTCCAAAGCATTTACGCCCATGGAGAGACAGGTGATTGGCATGATCCATCATCTGATTTATCAACAAAACGATGATTTTTACAGCACATGGATGCATGACCGTTCCCATGCGCTGGGCAGTTTCTGTTCCGGTGGCACCATCGCCAATCTCACGGCGTTATGGGCAGCTCGTAATAATGTCCTGGCTCCCCGCGATGGTTTTGCGGGCATCGGCCAGGAAGGTCTGATGGCTGGCATGCAGCACTATGGCCATCAAGGGCTGGCGATTTTGGTATCGGAACGCGGCCATTACTCTCTGGGTAAAGCGGCCGACATACTGGGCATCGGACGCCGCTCACTGATTCCGATTGAAACGGATGCGCGCAACAAAGTCCGTACTGACCTGCTGGCCCGCAAGTGCGACGAACTTGCCGCACAAAACATCAAAGTGATGGCGATAATCGGCATCGTAGGCACCTCTGAAACCGGCAGTGTCGACCCGCTGGATGCCATTGCTGATATTGCCGGGGAGCGTCGAATCCACTTCCATGTTGATTCCGCCTGGGGCGGCCCTACGCTGTTTTCCAGCACACACCGACCTCTTTTAAAAGGTATTGAGCGTGCCGACTCCGTAACATTTGACGCGCACAAACAGCTCTATGTACCTATGGGCGCTGGAATTTGTGTTTTTAAAAATCCAGAGACACTGGCGAATGTTAAGCATCATGCGGAGTACATTATCCGCAAGGGCTCTAAAGATCTTGGCAGTCATACGGTAGAAGGATCACGTCCCGGTATGGCAATTCTGGTGCACTCTGGATTGCATATCATCGGACGACAGGGCTACGAGTTACTGATTGACCAGGGCATAGAAAAAGCCCGCGCGTTTGCCGAGATGATCAAAGCCAATCCGGACTTTGAACTGATCAGTGAACCTGAGTTAAACATTCTTACCTACCGTTATGTCCCGGAAGACATTCAGCGCGCTTTGCTGGACGCTCCTGCCAATCTGCGCAGTGAGGTGAATGATCAGCTCAATGTGTTAACCAAACGCATACAAAAGACCCAGCGTGGTTACGGCCGTTCGTTTGTGTCGCGAACCAAACTCAATCCAGTCAAGCACGGGCGGGACCCGGTAATTGTTTTCAGAACTGTACTCGCCAACCCATTGACCACGATGGAGATTTTGCAAGATATGCTGACCGAGCAGCAGGAGATTGTAAAAGAACCGCAGATTCAGCAACTGATCAAGCAGATCCGCAATACTTTCTGTGGTTGCTGACGTTTGCGTCGCGTACCACTAGCAGTCGGCTCACCGGGCGGTGAGCGAAGAACAATCAGGCGCGAAGCGCCGTTCTGAGGAACCACCCGGTGAGCCGACTGCGCATCCTCCGAAGGACAATCAGACGCCAACGGCGTCGTCCTGAGGATTGTCACGGCTCAAACGGCGCCGCTCTACCAAGAAAAAAGCATTCAAGCTCAGGGAGTCGAATCAATTTCAGTGGTGTCACGCACCAACACAGCCACATCTTCCTTGCTGATCTTGAGGTACATCAGGAAATTACAGGCAATAAACAGCGACGTGAAGAAACCCACGCTGACACCCACAATCAGTGACAGAGAGAAGCTGTAGATCGCCTCGCCGCCCACGATAAACATCGCCCACAGCGCCAGCAATGTTGTAAACGATGTTGCAAATGAGCGAACCAATACCTGATTCAGTGAATGGTTGATAATAAACTCAATACTGGAACTTCTGGCAGATCGCAGGTTTTCGCGGACCCGATCAAAAACCACAATACTGTCATTTATTGAATAACCAATAACAGCCAGTAACGCCGCAAGCGTGGTCAGATCAAAACTGATTTCGAACAGTGAAATCACCCCCAACACAACAACCACGTCGTGCATCAGTGCGGCAACAGCAGAGACACCAAACTTGTATTGAAATCGTATCGCCACGTAAATCATGATGATCAGCATCGCCATCAACACAGCCAGAGCTGCCTGCTCGGTCAGTTCTGAGCCTACCCGAGGCCCCACGAATTCAGAGCGACGCAATTCAACTGGCGTAGCACTGTTTGCAGACAACACCGCCAGCACTTCTACTCCCATAGAGGAAGCTGCGTCAGACATCTGCGAGCTGTCTGAATCTTCAACTGGAAGTCGGACCAGTACATCGCGATCAGAGCCAAAGGTCACCACCGTTGCATCAACAAACCCGTTGTCGACCAGTTGCCGTCGGACATCCTCCGGGTTAACTTCCTCAGAATAACCAACCTCAATCAGCGTTCCCGCGGTGAAGTCCAGTCCAAGCTCAAAACCCTTCACAACAATGGTTATCAGAAAAAAGATGATCACCAAAAATGAAACGCTGCCTGTGACCAAGCGCACCTTGGGGCTCATAAAATCAATATCGTTCTTAAGCAGGGCCATGTTGGTATGCCTGTGATTTAAATGCTGTTAGAGCCGGTTGTCGGCAAAGCTTTGATAGATGGTCCAATGGACAGGTTCTTGATCTGGCGTCCACCGTAAAACATGTTGATCATCAGTCGCGTCACCATAATCGCGGAGAATTGCGAAGTCATGAGACCTACCATCAGCGTGATGGCGAAACCTTTGACCGGGCCAGAACCCACCGTGAACAGTACCATCGCAACCAGGAAGGTGGTGATGTTGGCGTCAAAAATGGTGCCAAATGCTCGTGAGAAACCCGAATCGATGGCACTTTGCGGCGACAGACCGGCAGCAATCTCCTCTCTGATTCGGCTGAATATCAACACGTTAGCATCCACCGCCATGCCAATCGTCAACACGATTCCAAAAATACCTGGCAGAGTCAGTGTGGCAGAAATAATGGACATGACTGCAGACAGCAACACAACGTTAGTGGCCAGCGCGATGACAGCGGCAACACCAAACCAGCGGTAGTAATACACCATGAACAAGGTCACCAGCAGGTAACCTATGGCGACAGCTCTGGCTCCCTGATTGATGTTCTCCTGCCCGAGGCTCGGGCCCACTGTGCGCTCTTCAACAAAATACATAGGCGCAGCCAGCGCACCTGATCGGATTAACAAAGATAAATCATTGGCTTCACTCTGACTGAGGCCGGTGATGACAAACTCGCGGCCGAGAGCAGCACGAATCACTGCATGACTGATCAGACGACTTTCTTCGTACGATTCCTGCCGCTCAATCATCACGCCGTTTGCATCTGGCTCAAACACGGAGCGGGTTCGGGTTTCGTTTAACAGAATATCCATGGGGCGGCCGATGTTTTCGCGAGTCACGCGGTTGAACTGCTCACCGCCTTGTGCGTCGAGATTGATCACCACCTGAGGCTGCCCATATTGGTCGAGAGCGGAACGCACATTACTGATGCGATCGCCCTGAAGGATGACATCGTTGTCGACGCGGATAGACTGCCCCTGATAGTCATACAGGGTGTAGCTGTTAGCTGCGGCGCCCACATCGGCTTCGAGGTGAAACTGTAAGGTCGCAATGCGCTGCAGAATGCGCTTGGCCTGTGCGGTGTCCTGCACACCAGGCAGTTGCACAACCAGACGATTAACACCCTGGCGTTGCACAACCGGTTCAGAGACACCCAGCGAGTCAACACGACTCAGAATGGTCGTCTGGTTGGCAGCAATTGTGTCTTCCTGCATTTGTGTGATGCTTTCCGGCGTCATGGTCAGAAGCAGAATGTACTGATCATCACGCTCGCGTTCCTGTGCCAACAGATCAACGTAACCTTCCCTGATCAGAGCGCGCGCCAGCGTTCGGGATTCTTCGTCATCAAAACGCAGTTCCAAGGAATCAGTACCGCTCACACTCATCTGGCGGGTACGGATACGCTCAGCCCGCAGTTCCTGACGAATGGTACTCAAGGTGTTTTCCATGCGCCGGGTGAGCGCTTCTTCCATGTCGATTTCCATCAGGAAATGCACACCACCCTGCAGATCAAGACCCAGATTCATCTTGTTTGCACCCATCGCCCGCAACCACCCCGGGGTAGTTGGTGCGAGGTTTAATGCAATGATGTAACCGCTACCCAGTGTCTGTTCAATCAATGCCTTGGCGCGTAATTGATCTTCAAGACTGGCAAAACGCAACAGGCCGCCGTTGGAATTGATCTCTTCACCGAACCACGCCATATCCGCCGCGCGCAGAGCATCAGTGGCCATGCCGATGTCCATATCCGTTATCGGGTCATTTTCGTGGGAAATCTGCAGAGCCGGATCATCCGGAAAGAGGTTAGGTATCGCGTAGATAAAGGCGAGGACAAGAATGCCCACCACCATCAGGTTTTTCCAGAGAGGAAACTTGTTCAGCATGTTGGGTAAACCTTTACTGCTTAGTGGTGGTCGGCGACCGTGACGCGACAGGCGCGTCCGGCATCCTGACAAATTTTAATTATCGATAGACTTGATGGTGCCTTTGGGCAAGGCTGCCGCAACAGATGATTTTTGCAGATTCAGTTCAACACCATTAGCGACTTCGACGGTAATGTACTCACCGCTGACCTTGGTTACTTTACCCAGAATGCCACCACTGGTCAGCACCTCGTCACCTTTACCCAGCGCGCTGACCAACTCGCGGTGTTCTTTGGCTCGTTTGGATTGTGGTCGCCACAGGATCAGGTAAAACAGAACAAACATACCGCCAATAAACAGTAGATTAAAAAGGCCGGCGTTAGGTGACGCGGCTGCTGTCTGGGCGTAAGCACTGCTGATAAAAAAATCCATGATGGTTTTCTCCTGCTGGCCGGCGCTGCTCTGTCAGTACCGGTTTGATTGTGTATGAGATGAATAGTGTTCTTGAGGACAAACCGCATGTATTCAAGAGTACCGGTTAAAAAATACCCGATTCAGGCGTTGATATCAGACTCCAGCACTGTTTGAGACTGGGAGAACTCCTCAACAAAGGCGGTAAATCTACCTTGTTCCAATGCCTGACGCAAACCTTGCATCAACTGTTGATAGAAGTGCAGGTTGTGAATAGTGTTCAGTTGCGCACCGAGCATTTCGTTACATTTGTCCAGATGATGCAGGTAGGCACGGCTGAAATTGCGGCAGGTATAACAGCTGCAGGTGGGGTCCAGCGGGCGGGTGTCATCTTTAAAACGTGCATTGCGTAACTTCAGCACGCCCTGACTGGTAAAAATGTGTGCGTTGCGGGCATTGCGGGTCGGCATAACACAGTCAAACATATCAATGCCGCGGCTCACGGCATCGATGATATCGCCCGGAGTGCCAACGCCCATCAGATAGCGGGGCTTGTCTGCCGGCATCTGGTGTGCAACGTAGTCCAGCACCTTGATCATGTCATCTTTGGGTTCACCCACGGACAAACCACCAATGGCATAACCGTCAAAGTCCAGCGCAACCAGTCCATCCAGCGAGCGTTGACGCAGATGCTCGTACATACCGCCCTGCACGATGCCAAATAGCGCCGATGGATGATCGCCATGGGCCTCTTTGCAGCGTTTTGCCCAACGCAGAGAAAGCTCCATCGAGGTCTGCGCTTGCTGTTCAGAGGCCGGGTATGGCGTACACTCATCAAAAATCATGATGATGTCGGAACCGAGTTTCTGCTGAACTTCGATGGCGGACTCCGGGCCTAAAAACACCTTTGAGCCGTCGACAGGAGAGCGGAAGGTCACGCCCTCTTCTTTGATTTTGCGCATTTCACCCAGACTGAATACCTGAAATCCACCTGAGTCAGTCAATATGGGCTTGTCCCACCCCATAAAGTCATGCAGGTCGCCGTGTTTTTGAATGATGTCAGTCCCAGGACGCAGCATCAGGTGAAAGGTATTGCCCAGAATAATCTCGGCGCCAATCTCTTTGATCTGTTGGGGAGTCATGCCTTTGACGGTGCCATAGGTGCCAACCGGCATAAATGCCGGCGTCTGTACGTCACCCCTCGGAAAGCTGAGGGTGGCGCGTCGTGCCAGGCCGATGGTGTTGTGTACTTTGAATTTCATGGTGTCTGTGATCTTTAGATGTAATCGTTACCTCGCAAAGCGAGGCTACCTGTATACCCGCGCCCTGAATCCGCACCTGCCGGCAAAGTCGGAGGTTCCTCAGCACGGCGCTGCGCGCCGAAAGCTGCCACTAAAGGCGCACAGCCCGCTACCAGCGCGGGCCATAGCACAAAACTCAAACCTTCCACGCCACCCGCTTACGGAGTGTTTTTTATCACTAACTGACGAGGCACCGACATGAGCGCCTGAGACGGGCAGCGGGACATGAGCGAGGAACAATAAAGACGCCACAGGCGTCGTTCCGAGGAATGTCCCGCTGCTCCAGCCGCCACGCGTAAATCAACTGCCGCAATCACAAATAAATCAGTGCTCGCGTGTCGCGTGAAACTTGACCTCAGGCCAGCGCTCCTGCATCAAGGCAAGATTAACCCGCGTCGGCGGCAAATACGTCAGATGATCGCCGCCATCCAAAGCCAGATTCTCGTAAGCTTTTTTCTTGAACTCATCCAGCTTCTTGGCATC
>CANHAR010000120.1 GCA_947458495.1 Gammaproteobacteria bacterium
ATCACTGAACTGGAATCCACCTCGCGCAGAAAGCGCTGAGCGCGACGAAAGTCTTCAGTAATGATGGATTCGGTATGCGCTGAGCTGTACTTGTTGATGTGCGCAATCGCCTCATCCAACCCGGAAACCACTTTCACTGCCAATACCGGGGCCAGATATTCTTCAAACCAGTCTTGCTCTTGGGCGGGTTTTGAGCCGGGTAACAGCGGCAATGATTTTTCGCAGGCACGCAGTTCAATATGATGCGGCGCGTAAGCGGCCGCCAGCAACGGCAGTACCTGCGCTGCGACCGACTCAGCCACCAACAGACTTTCCATGGTATTGCAGGTGCCATAGCGCTGGGTTTTAGCGTTCAGCGCTACCTTGACCGCCTTCTGCAGATCCGCGCCATCATCAATGTACACATGGCAATTGCCATCCAGATGTTTGATGACCGGCACCCGCGCCTCAGCACTGATGCGCTCAATAAGACCTTTGCCGCCGCGTGGCACAATCACATCCACAAACTGCGGCATGGTGATCAACAAACCAACGGCGGCTCTGTCAGTGGTGTCAACCACCTGCACGGCCTGCTCTGGCAAACCGGCTTTCGCAAGACCTGCCCGGATAAAATCTGCAATCGCCTGATTGGAATGAATGGCTTCCGAGCCGCCCCGTAAGATAGTGGCATTGCCCGATTTCAGGCACAGACTGGCAGCTTCACAAGTCACGTTGGGGCGCGATTCATAAATGATACCCACTACGCCCAGTGGCACCCGCATCTTGCCAACCTGAATGCCGCTGGGCATATACCGCATATCTGTGACTTCACCAACCGGATCCTGCAGCGCAGCAACCTGTCGAAGCCCTTCAATCATGCCGTCGATACGTGACGGTGTCAGCGCCAGCCTGTCCAGCATCGCCGCATCCAGACCTTTGTCACGACCCGCCTGCAGATCCTGTTGATTGGCTGTTTCCAGTTGGCCTCGACCCAGCTCAATGGCATCAATCATGGCTAACAGGGCAGCGTTTTTGGTCGCTGTTGTTGCTGCAGCCATGACGCGCGAGGCTGCACGAGCCTGCGCCCCCAGCGTATTCATATAGGTGGAAATGTCGCTCATGGGCGTGCGGATCCAGTCAGTCCGGTGAAAAGGCCGGCAGTATAGCCCAGAAGGTGGAGCGGCGCAGCTGAAGCTCACCCTTGATCAGCTGGATCTTTTTAGAACGCGGCAACTGCTTGATACGGTATTCCAGCTGCAAGGCGGCAACACGATCCGTGACTTCAACGGTATAAACCAATTGTAACGGCAGGCGACCACGCAGATAACGCGCGCATAACCGGCCCTGAGATTGGTGCTCGTCAAAACGACGTTTTACATCCGTGGCTATACCTGTGTAATAACTCTGATCACCGCAATGGATTATGTAAACAAACCAGGATGTATCGGTCACAACGCTTTCCAGATCACGGTTTCCACATCAGCGTGGCCGCCCACGGCTGCCTGATACGGCGCAATCACGCCTGCCCGCCCCTCATCTTTGAGCTTGTGGAGATGTGCGAGCATGGTTTTTTTGGCCCACGGTATCAGATGCGGCGGCACATCGTCGTAGGCCAGCAACACCAGCTCATCCAGGATACAAGACTTCAGCGTCGCCAATGCAGTGACAATTTTTTGTTCCCGACGCTGGCGATGCCTGATCAGTGTGATGATCATCTGCTCCGGCTCAGTCATTACCTCGCCATGCCCTGGCGCCAGCGATCGCAGTGGCAGATTTCTAAGGTACTCCAGAGAATTCATGTAGTCCGTCATGTTGCCATCCGGTGGCAAGATGACCGGAGTTGTGCCCTGCAGAATATGGTCCCCGGTAAACAACATGCCGTCGTCTTCCAACAAAAAACACAGGTGATTGGAGACATGGCCGGGCGTATGTATCAGCCGGATACTGAAGCCATCACACGGTATTTGCTCATCGTGAGCAAAGAGGCGATCGGGCATAAAACTGCGATCCTGGTACTGCGCATCGGCGTGCGGCGCCAGCCCGATCAATTGCGCACCGGTCAGCGCCTGCAAGGCGGGAGTTCCGGGTGAGTGGTCTGCGTGCGTATGGGTGAAAAAAATCCACTTTAACGACCTTCCCCCCAAAGCGCGCATGATTGCCTCGGTATGTCCCGGCAGAGCAGGCCCTGGATCAACCAGCGCAAGGTCACGACTTCCGATCAGATAGGTGTTGGTGCCGGGCCCGGTCATCATTCCGGCATTCGGACACAGTAACCGTTGCACTGGAATCTGCCCTGTTGTGACATCAACCGGGACACCGGCAATGAAGCGGGATACTTCCATATCTACTCACAATAATGTCGGCTGCCAAGCCAGTGAGCCGCCATGATAGCGGGTTTGACTCAACTGGCAACTGGCCTTTCGTCGCCTTTCACGTTATAACAGGCGCTTTTCAGAAATCGCACAGCTCAGGGCAAAAAACAGGGCGTGCTATCACAGAGTGACCGCAGCCATCATGTATAAAATCAAAACGTTTAATCAGATTGCCGATCTGGGACTGCAGCGCTTCCCGGGCACCCGCTACGCAGTGGGCGCACACATTACAGATGCTGATGCCATCCTGCTGCGCAGCCATAAACTTGGCACCGCGGATCTGGGCGAAACCATCAAGGCCGTTGCGCGCGCTGGCGCCGGTGTCAACAACGTACCCGTGCCTGACTGCACTGCCCGCGGGATTGTTGTATTCAACGCACCGGGTGCGAACGCCAATGCAGTAAAGGAGCTGGTGTTAAGCGGTATGTTGCTGGCATCACGCGGGATCATCCCAGGAATTCGTTATGTAGATACGCTCAGTGCTGTAACCGATCACGCCGAACTCAACAAACTGCTGGAGGCAGAGAAAAAGCGCTTTGCCGGCAATGAACTGGCAGGCAAAACCCTCGGTATCATCGGGCTTGGCGCTATCGGTTCGCTGGTCGCTGGCATGGCGATCAATCTGGGCATGAAAGTATTGGGTTATGACCCTGCGCTGTCGGTGGATGCCGCCTGGCGTTTACCAAATCAGGTACAAAAAATTGAGAATGTCAGTGCCCTGCTGGCAAACTCCGATTATGTCAGCCTGCATCTGCCGGTGCTCGACAGTACACGCGGACTCATTAACGCTGACATGGTGGCCGCCATGAAACCTGGTCTGTGCCTGTTGAACTTTTCGCGCGATGAGATTGTTGACACCGCCGCCATTGTGACCGGACTCGAAGCGGGCGCCCTGCGAATGTATATCAGCGACTTTCCGCGCCATGAACTGATTGGCCGCGCCGATGTGATTCTGATGCCACACATCGGCGCCAGCACCGAAGAAGCCGAGGAAAACTGCGCCATCATGGCAGCCGATCAACTGAAGGATTTCCTTGAGAATGGCAACATCCGCAACTCCGTGAACTTCCCCGCGCTGACGCTTGACCGCGTGCATGGCGCCACTGCAGGAACACGACTGTCCATCAGCAACAAAAACGTACCCGGTATGTTGGGCAAAATCTTGTCCATCCTTGCCGAGCAAAACATAAACGTCGTCGACATGATCAACAAAAGCCGTGATGACATCGCCTACAACCTGATTGATCTGGCCAGCACGCCATCGCCAGAGGCGGTAAAGGCAATTGCGGCTACCGACGATGTGATCAAGGTGACTTTGTTGTAAGGCCTCGAAGGCGGCATGGATACCGATAACCCGACTTGAAACCTGATTTTTAAACTAACCGCTAGCAAGGATTTGACGATGAACCGCATTTTTAATTTTGGAGCCGGCCCGGCCATGTTGCCGCTGCCTGTGCTGGAAAAAGCCAAAGAAGAATTTCTGGACTGGAAGGGTCTTGGCATGTCCGTGATTGAAGTCAGTCACCGCAGCGCCGAATTCGAAGCCTTGCTGACCGAGACCGACAATCTGCTGAGAGAACTGGCCGGGTTGCCGGAAAATTTTGACATTTTGTATGTGCATGGCAGCGCGCAAATGCAATTCGCCGCCATACCGCTGAACCTGATGCCCTTAAAGCCCGCTCACAAAGCTGCGTTTATCGAAAGCGGACACTGGACCGTGCTGGCACGCAAAGAAGCCGCGCGTTATGGAAAAGCAGTCACCGTGGCCAGCAGCGAAGCGAGCAACTTCAATCATATCCCTGACTATGATGTATCCACACTGGATGCAGATACGTCCTATGTGCATATCACCAGCAACAACACCTTGTTTGGTACACGCTGGAATGAATTCCCCGATACCGGCGATATCCCACTGGTTGCAGACATGACCTCTGAGTTGATGTCACGGGTCATCGACTACAACAAATTTGGACTTGTGTTTGCTGGTCTGCAGAAAAACCTCGGCCCGTCGGGTATGGCCGCCGTGCTCATCCGCAAGGATCTGATCGGCCACGCCATGCCGCAGACGCCCAATCTGCTCAACTACGACACCTACGCCAAGAACCATTCCATGCCCAATACCATCAACACCTTTGCGGTGTACATGATGAATCTGGTGCTGCATTGGCTGAAGGATCAGGGTGGTGTGCCAGCCATGGAAAAAATCAACGCGCACAAAGCCAAGATCATTTATGACGCTATCGACAACAGCACAGGTTTTTACCGGGGCGCAGCGCAGAAAGATTTCCGCTCACAGATGAACATCACCTTTACATTGGCCAACAGCGAGTTGGACAAGAAGTTTCTCGACGAAGCGCAAGGGCACGGACTGTACGCGTTAAAAGGTCACCGTGTGGTTGGCGGCATGCGCGCCTCCATTTACAACGCCATGCCGGTTGCAGGATGCCAGACACTGGCAGACTTTATGGCGGACTTTGCGCGTCGTAACGGCTGATGAAAAGCTTATCGGAGGCAGCAACTCAGCGTTCTGCCTCTGATGACCGGTAAACAATAGAATTCACATACCACAAAACTTTGCCTTCCGGTGTTCTGACAATCACCTCGTCGCCTTCTTCTTTTTGCAGTAACGCCATGGCCATAGGGCTGTCGACAGAGATGGCATCCTTGCGATCAAAAATCTCGTCATAACCCACAATCTGAAAACTGCGGACATCACCGTTTTCATTTTCCACTTCTACAAATGCACCAAAAAAAATCTTGTTTGTGTTATCCGGTAATGCCTCTACGACCTGCAGCTCTTCAACGCGCTTGCTCAGATAACGCACACGGCGATCAATCTCTCGCAGACGTTTTTTGTTGTACTGATAATCGGCATTCTCACTGCGATCGCCCAGGCTGGCGGCCCATGACACTTTTTTGGTGACTTCTGGTCGCTCGACTCGCCAGAGTTGATTCAGTTCATCTTTCAAGCGCAGCATGCCGGCCTTGGTAATCAGGTTTTTTCTCATCGTTCACCTCTCTGGCGCAGTATCCCACAGAACTTCTCCACCTGCCCGAATCCGGTATACCATGACACCATGAAACGCATCAGCATCCTCGTCTGCCCGCAAGCACTGGCCTCCAGCGTCGCGATTCCGCTGGAGATGATCAGCGCTGCGGATACCATTCACCGTCTCCGCCACCGTCAACGCCAACCCGGTCTTGAATTAAAAACCGTGGCGCGCGATGCGTCCACTCTGCTGTCCATGCGCGGAGGTCTGTTGCTGCAACCCACCGCCGATCTGTCAGACCACACACAAAATGCGATGGTGTTTATACCGGCGCTGTGGGGCAATCCGCGCGCGGCAGTGCGGTTGTTTCCCGAAGCAGCGGATTGGCTGCGCCGGCAATATGCCGGCGGTGCGGATATTTGCAGTGTAGGCACTGGCAGTTACTTTCTGGCTGAGGCCGGTTTACTGGACCACCGGCCGGCGACCACACACTGGCGCTACTTCGATGACTTTGCAGCGCACTACGCTGCCATTAAATTGGAACGCAAAAAATTTATCACGCACAAAGACCGACTGTATTGCACGGGCAGTGTGAACGCAGTGCGGGATGTGATGTTGCATTTTGTGGAGCAACTTTTCAGCAGCGCCGTGGCGGATGAAGTCGCGCGGCACTTTATGCATGAGATAAAACGTTCGTACGAATCTCTGCTGCTGGCTGCAGACCCGCAGGACAGCCATCATGATGAACTGATCATCAAAATCCAGGAGTGGCTGCAGAAAAACTATCCGCGTGACATCAGTATGCAGACGTTGTCGGCTGAGTTTGGTTTAAATGTCAGGTCATTCAACCGGCGCTTCAGGCAGGCCGCCAATCAGACACCGGTGGAATATCTGCAGGAGGTACGACTCAATCAGGCGCGTGAGTTGTTAAAACACAGCAACCTGAGTATTGCAGAAGTGGCATTTGCGGTGGGCTACCACGATGTCAGTTACTTTACAGGGCTATTCCAGCGACAGCATAGTGTGACACCCAACGCCTATCGACGATTGGTGCGCACCAAGATGTTCAACGTTGCCAATCCGGCATCCTGAAAACACAGGGGCAAACCGGATCAGGGCGTCTGATATTTCGCTTTCCATTCGGCATAGGGCATGCCATACACGCGCGTTCTGGCATCTTCGTAACCAATCTCCAGGCCACGTTCGTCAGCCGCAGCGGCATACCATTTTGCCAGACAGTTGCGGCAGAATCCGGCCAGATTCATCAGGTCGATATTTTGTACTTGTTTGTTTTCATCAAGATGTTTTAACAAATGGCGAAAGGCAGCAGCTTCAAGTTCCAGTTGCTGATAGTCGGTGAGTTGCTCGGTGGAAGACATGGCTGAATAAACTCCCTGCGGTGTTGATCAAAGTGCTTGTTAAACGGGGTCGGTATTGTACAGATTCTAAAAAGGAGCCCATCACTGGACGGGCTCCCGTTGTGCAGCTACCTTGCTGGAAAACCGGGTTAACCAACCGCGCGGGTATATTCAGGTAGCTCGTCATCCACAACATCATCAAGGCCGTCATCAACAGCATCCGGATTTTTGTGAACAGCTTCTTTACGGTGATTTTTATCGACAGACTTCAATTGTCGTTCCGCGGCATTAAACGCATCGCGGATGGCAACATATAAATCTTCGTGTGCATGATTGTCATGCTGCTCTTGAGTGACAACTACAGGCTTGCCCGCCGTGTGTATCTCGATAGCGACGGAATAGACTTTGCCTTTGTGATGATTATTGTGAGGTGAATCCAGAACAACCCGACCGCCGATGATGCCATTGCTGAAACGACGTAGCTTCTCGATGCGTTTCTGCACGCTGTCGTGTACGGCGTCGGATGGATCGATATTATGAAACACTACTTGAAATTCATTGGACATAATCAATTGTCTCCTGATTAACGCTGATCATTTTTCGATGTGTTTACTCTGTCAACTTCGGCTACCCTCCCTGCTCCATGCGGAGCTGAAAACATGTGATTAAAAACTGTCCGCCAGTGTCGCCACTGCCAGTGCATAGTTGTTGGCGCAGTTGTAACGCAAGATCGCCCTGAAATTGGGATAGGTCAAAAAGGCTTTGCCATCCGGGCCATCGGGAAACACGATAGAGGCAGGGATGTCGGCGGCAGGCAATTGCTGACCGTCCGCCTGACGTATGCCAGCCATCTGCCAGTCACTGACCGGTAGCTGCACGGTGTGACGGCGCAGCACACTGCAAGTATGCGCCACGTCGCCCTGTTGCCACTGCGCGGCCCGCTGGTGATAGTCCGCAGGAATCGTCACTTCGCGGCCCCAGCGTTCACCTTCGCGCCAACCTGCTGCAGCCAGATAATTGGCAATCGACGCGAATACGTCCGCTTCGGTGGTCCAGATATCACGGCGACCATCACCATCAAAATCCACAGCAAAGTCGCGGAAACTGCTGGGCATAAACTGACTCTGCCCCATGGCACCGGCCCAAGAGCCCTTCATATCAGGATGCGTGATATGACCATCCTGCAGAATATGCAGCGCCGCCAGCAGCTCTGCACGGAAGTACTCGGCGCGGCGCGGATCATAAGCCAGCGTCACCAATGCCCGGATCACGTCAGTGCCACCGGTGAAACTACCGTAGTTGGTTTCGATACCCCAGATGGCCACAATCACACGGGGAGATACGCCATAACGCTTGCCAACTTCATCCAGCAACGCCGTGTGTTGGGCCAACCGGTTGCGACCGGTGTTGATGCGCCAGTCGGTCACACGCTTTTCCAGGTACATCGCCAGTGTTTCAACAAATTCGGCCTGGTTTCGATCGTTGCTGATTACTTGCGGGATGGGAGTTACCGGCACCAGCGCCTGCTCAATGATGGATTCAGAAATGCCAGATGCCCGGGCTTCCTCTATTAAGGCTTGTAACCAGGGTTGAAAGTTGGGGTCGGCGGGTGTGGTGTTGGCGATGCTTGCCGGGGCCAGCAGCGCTGATAGCAGAAACGCCGTAAACCACTGATTGCCCGATCTCTTGCCCCATCTCATGCGTCACGTTCTCCGTGTGTCCAGCGTCTAGCGTGGA
>CANHAR010000121.1 GCA_947458495.1 Gammaproteobacteria bacterium
CCGCAGCTTGCGGGCTATCGCCCCGACGATTAAGCCAAACATGAATTAACCATGTGACTGGTCAGATGTCAGCGTTGGATCACAGATAGATAGGTGACGGAGTAGACAGCATTGAAAAGTGAATATGACAATTCAGGCGAGCAAACAGCTAACCGCGGTGAAACTTTGTCCAGCCCCACACCTGATGCGTTTACGCAAACACGACAGCCGGCATCAGCAGGCGCAGCGCGCCCGGTTGTTCTGTGGTTGCTGGTCATTGTCTTGTGTGGCGCACTTGGCGCCTTTTATTGGCAGCAGACGCGTTTCAGCATCAGCCAGTCAGCATCATTATTGTCCTTGCAGGAGAGTAACCAGCAGTTGAATGCGGCCTTGACTGCAGCACGTGCTGACATGCAGAACGAGCTACAGGCACAGGTTGCTTTGCTGCAGGATAGTTCGGGCGCGCTGCAGCAGGCAATGTCTGAGTTACAGGTTATGGAGCAGCAGGATGAGCAGCGGTTGCTGATCTTGCAGCAGCGACTGGAAAGGCAATTGCAGGATACCCAGGTGCTGGTTACCGCATTGCAGCGCCAGGTGGCTGGTTTGCAGCAACGCGATACACGTTGGATTAACGCAGAGGCGGCTTATCTGATGCGCCTTGCAGAACACAAACTGACGCTTGAATTTAATCCGCAGGCGGCGCTGCAATTATTGCGATCGGTGCTGGTACTGCTGCGCGATCAACTTGATCCTCTTGCGCAAACTGCGCTGCAAAGCCTGCAGCAGGATATTGCTGCACTGGAGTCTTTGCAGTTTCCGGACCGACTGGCTCTGGCGCAACGTGTGACCGAGCTCGCTGCGACAGTGGAAACCGTCTCTGTAACCGGCACCCGCCAGGCTTCATACGAACAAGGATTGAGAGCGACACGCGATCAGACGGCCGCTGCAGAAACGGGGCAAAGTTGGACGGCCGCCGTGATGGATTTGTTGCGTAGTGTTTTTGTCTGGCGCCAGAACGAGCACAATCCGCTGGAGTTTCTGGCGTCTGATGAGGAGAACCTGATCAAACTGCAAATGCGGCTGCTGTTGGATCAGGCCAGATTTGCGGTGATTCAGGCCGATCAGCAGTTGTTTGAGGATGCGTTACAGCAGGTAGCCTCGGTGCTGCAGCGTTACTTTATGCAGGAGAGTGAAGTCGCGGTACAGTTGCACGACAATGTGCAGGCCCTCTCGGTACTAAGTGTGCAAATCGATCTCCCGGATCTCTCGGCGACCAGGGCGCTGATTGAGCAGCTGCAAGGAGCTGCTCCCGATATCAGTTCAGCACTGCCAGTGTCAGCCCCGCCAGCGTCAGCACAGGCGGCTGAGCCAGCTGCTGTACCCGTTCCGCAGCTCTTGCCAGTCACCGATCCGGGCACCGTGGCTGAGGAGACCGTCGAGTGAAAAAAATTCTGATACTCAGCCTGCTGGCCATGGGCGCCGGTTTGTTTCTGGCACTTCAACTGGCTAATGATCCCGGATATGTTCTGATTGCCTACGGCAACTGGACTTTCGAAACCAGCGTGTTTGCGCTGTTGGTACTGCTCGTTGTGGCCACCATACTGCTCCGGCTGACCTACCTGCTACTGGCTTGGCTGAATCCAGCAAGATTTTTCCGCAAAGCGGACAAACAAACTACTGCAACAAAGTGATCTGAGTTACTCACCCGGCAGGCGCACAACAACTGACCTTGCTGCCCCGCCCGACTACCACGAGCCTTTCAAAGCGCTTTCACAATCCAAGCTGACCCCAGAGTTCATCAACACGCTTTTTCACCGCAGCATCCATCACAATTGGTGTGCCCCACTCACGCGTTGTTTCACCCGGCCACTTGTTTGTCGCATCCATGCCGATCTTGGAACCCAGACCCGACACCGGCGATGCAAAATCCAGATAATCAATTGGCGTGTTCTCAATCAGGACCGTATCCCGCGCAGGATCCATACGTGTGGTCATTGCCCAGATCACATCATTCCAGTCACGGATATTCACATCATCATCGGTCACGATTACAAACTTGGTATACATAAACTGCCGCAGAAATGACCAGACCCCCATCATCACTCGCTTGGCATGGCCCGGGTATTGTTTGCGGATGCTGACAATCGCCAGACGGTAAGAACAACCTTCAGGTGGCAGATAAAAATCAATGATTTCCGGATACTGCTTTTGCAGCAAAGGCACAAACACTTCGTTCAGCGCGACGCCCAGCATCGCAGGTTCATCCGGTGGCCGGCCTGTGTAGGTGCTGTGATAAATCGGATCTTTACGATGGGTGATTTTTTTAACGGTAAAAACCGGGAATTTATCCACCTCGTTGTAATAGCCGGTGTGGTCGCCAAACGGGCCTTCGTCTGCCATATCATTTGCTTCAATCACCCCTTCCAGGACAATTTCCGCACTGGCAGGGACCTGCAGATTATTGGTCAGGCACTGAATCACTTCGGTTTTACTGCCCCGCAGCAAGCCGGCAAATGCATACTCGGACAAGGTGTCCGGAATAGGTGTCACAGTGGCCAGAATAGTTGCCGGATCAGCACCAATCGCGATGGACACCGGGAATGGCTCACCCGGGTGCTTCAATTGCCAGTCTCTGAAATCCAGCGCGCCGCCCCGATGGGATAACCAGCGCATGATCAACCGGTTTTTGCCAATCACCTGCATACGATAGATGCCCAGATTCTGGCGATCTTTTTCGGGGCCGCGTGTGATCACCAGTGGCCATGTCACCAAAGGACCGGCATCACCCGGCCAGCAGGTTTGCACGGGCAGAAAGGAGAGATCCACGTCTTGTTCATTTATCACTACATCCTGACAGGGCGCGGATTTGCGCACGGTCGGTGCAATATTCAGCACTTGTTTCCAGGTCGGCAGATTTTCCCAAAGATCGCGCCAGCCTTTAGGCGGTGTTGGCTCTTTCAGAAACGCCATCAGTTTGCCGACGTCACGCAGCCCCTGAACATCTTGTTGCCCCATCGCCAGCGCAATGCGCCGTGTGTTGCCAAACAGATTGCCCAGCAACGGTACTTTGGAGCCAATGGGATTTTCAAACAGCAGTGCCGGGCCACCCGCTCGCAGTGTACGGTCACAAATCTCGGTGATTTCCAGATTGGGATCCACTGGTACAGTGATGCGTTTTAATTCGCCCTCTGCTTCCAGCAGCGCAATAAATTCACGAAGATCTTTGAATGACATCAGCGGGTTTCCTCATTATTTTCCGAACGGCAATCGTCAATCACTCTTGGATTTTTTATTGCAGTCAAACGTGTGCGTGTGGCCGTTTGTTGTACGTATTCAAAACAAAAAAAGATTTTATATAACTGGTTTAAAGAGAGTATTCCACAACACCTTTTTGCCGGACTACAAAAGCGTTAGTGAGGACGCAAAGACGAGACAAAAACGGCCGGACGAGCGCAGTTTACAAATCGTAAATGAGCATCGGCCGGCCGTTTTCAACGAAGTATTTGCTTCCGAGGTAGCTTCTACTATTTTCTTTTCATGGCGTTGAAGAAGTCTTCATTGGTCTTGCTATCTTTGAGTTTATCGAGAATAAACTCTGCCGCCTGCACATCTTCCATGGTCGCCAGAATTTTGCGCAGAATCCACATACGCTGCAGTTCTTCTTCGCCAGTCAGCAGTTCTTCGCGCCGTGTGCCGGAGCGGCGGACGTTCATGGCCGGATAAATTCGTTTCTCGGCAATTTTGCGGTCAAGATGGATTTCCATGTTGCCCGTGCCTTTGAATTCTTCGTAGATCACTTCGTCCATTTTCGAGCCGGTTTCAACCAGCGCGGTGGCAATAATAGTCAGGCTGCCGCCTTCTTCCAGATTCCGTGCCGCACCAAAAAAACGCTTGGGACGTTCAAGCGCATGAGCATCCACACCGCCGGTCAACACTTTGCCAGATGACGGCACAATGGTGTTGTAGGCGCGTGCCAGACGGGTAATCGAGTCGAGCAGAATAACCACGTCTTCTTTGTGTTCGACAAGGCGCTTTGCCTTCTCAATTACCATCTCGGCGACTTGCACGTGACGGGCTGGCGGTTCATCAAAGGTACTGGCAACAACCTCGCCGCGAACCGAGCGCTGCATGTCGGTCACTTCTTCGGGACGTTCATCGATCAGCAACACAATCAGACGACATTCAGGATTATTGCGGGTGATCGATTGCGCGATGTTCTGCAGCAACAGGGTTTTACCGGCTTTGGGTGGCGATACGATCAAACCACGCTGGCCTTTACCGATGGGCGCTGTCAGGTCGATGATGCGGGCGCTGAGGTCTTCGGTGCTGCCATTACCCAGTTCGAGGCGCAGGCGTTCAGTCGGGAACAGTGGGGTCAGGTTTTCGAAGAGGATTTTTTGTTTGGAGTTTTCGGGTTTTGCAAAGTTAACTTCGGAGATCTTCAGCAGGGCAAAATAACGCTCACCTTCTTTTGGGGGGCGAATCTTGCCGGAAATCGTGTCGCCCGTACGCAGGTTGAATCTGCGGATCTGGCTCGGAGACACATAAATGTCATCGGGGCCTGCCAGGTATGATGAATCAGATGATCTCAGGAAGCCGAATCCATCCTGCAGAATTTCCAGAACTCCGTCACCACTGATGTCCTCACCGTTTTTAGCGTGTTTTTTCAGGATGGCAAAAATAATGTCTTGTTTGCGTGTGCGGGAGAGGTTTTCAAGCCCCATTTCCTGTGCTCTTTCAAGCAGTTGAGGAATGGGTTGCTTTTTCAGATCAGTTAAATTCATAGGCTGGAGTATAGTCAAAGTTTAGGTACAGGAAATCTGTATCAGGCAACGCAGCGAAGGCCAGAAATAACAATGATGTTGTTGATGCAGGCTGAGGTGCCGATCGGTTTAAAAAGATTTAGATTTTTGGATAAAGTCAGTCGGGTATGAGACTGGAATCCGCGCCGTTTTACGGGGATGGGACTGAATATAATTGCTCAGGGACCCACTGTCTACAAAAATCTGTGTCTTTGTGTGACCCCCGAATCATTAGGTTCCGGGGGCACGCGCTGAATTTCGGGGAAAACTTCCGTCAGAAAGACGCTTTAAATCATGCTGTCAATAAACGCTGCCAACTGAGACTTGGACAGTGCGCCAACTTTGGTTCCGGCCACCGCGCCATTTTTGAAGATGATCAGCGTGGGTATGCCACGGATGCCGAATTTGGGTGCTGTCTGGGTATTTGAATCCACATTCAGCTTGCAGATCTTCAGGCGTCCGGCGTAGTCGTCCGCGAGTTCATCAAGTACCGGCGCGATCATTTTGCACGGGCCGCACCATTCAGCCCAGAAGTCGACCATAACCGGGGTATCGGACTTGATAACGTCCTGTTCAAAACTTGCATCAGTGATGTGCACTATTTTGTCGCTCATAACAACATTCCTTAAATGTGATGTCAGGGTAAGCGACAGGCGGGAAGCTGAATCGGCTTAGTGACGGCTGGTTGTTGGGGAATTGTCCTTGAGGGGTATCATAAGGGCAAAAAAGCAGGTTTCAAGTGCTTCTTTGGTTTCCGGTCACCCGCCTGACACGCCAAAGAAAAACCACCCGATTGCCACAGCGCTAAATCAGAGAGTTAAGCACCCTTCAGCAGCCGCGCAGCCTTTTTAGCGAAATACGTCAGTATCGCGTCGGCCCCAGCGCGCTTGATGCAGATCAGCGACTCCATCAGCACAGCGTTCTCATTCAGCCAGCCATTGCGCGCGGCAGCCATGTGCATGGCGTACTCACCGCTCACCTGATAGACCATGGTAGGCGCGCCAAGCTCATCTTTGACGCGGCGGACAATGTCGAGGTAAGGCATGCCGGGTTTTACCATCACCATGTCGGCACCTTCTGACAGATCCATGGCGACCTCGTGAATGGCTTCGTCTGAATTGCAGACATCCATCTGATAGTTGTACTTGTTGCTCTTGCCCAGGTTGCCGGAGGAGCCCACGGCATCACGGAACGGGCCGTAGTAGCTGGAGGCATACTTTGCGGAGTAGGCCATGATGCGGGTATGGATATAACCGTGTTTTTCCAGTGCTTCGCGGATGGCACCAATACGGCCATCCATCATGTCTGAGGGTGCAACTATGTCGGAGCCGGCTTCGGCGTGGGACAACGCCTGTTTGACCAGCGCAGTCACGGTTTCGTCGTTCAGGACGTAAGCGTTGTCATCAATAATGCCGTCTTGGCCATGCGTGGTGTACGGGTCCAGCGCCACATCGGTAATGACGCCCAGTTCCGGGAAGCTGGCCTTGAGTTGGCGCACAGCACGCTGCACCAGTCCATCCGGATTCCAAGCTTCGCGGCCATCCAGGGTTTTGGTTTCCTGATGCGGGGAGGGAAACAAGGCGATAGCAGGAATTCCAAGCTGTACCAGCTCCTTTGCTTCTTTGAGCAGCTCGTCAATACTGAGCCGGAAGATGTCCGGCATGGACACAATTTCCTGCCGCTGATGAGTGCCTTCAACAATAAACATCGGATAAATAAGATCATCTGTGCTCAACCGGGTTTCACGCATCAGGCGGCGGCTGAACTCGTCCTTTCTCATGCGGCGCAGACGGGTCAACGGAAACTGGCGCGAACCGGACGCGCGTGGGGTATGATCAGCCACTTTAAAACCTCTCGCTGGAAATGGGCAAAAACTATAACACAGCGTTTCTGTTGATAGAATCAAGCCAGTTGCTGGCCCTCAGCGCAAACAGCAGAACAAATATGAGAATCGGAAATCATGAATAAAGCCAGAATTGGGTTGCTTGCGGTGTTAGCAGTGGTTGTGGGGTTATACATCACGCTGGACCTTGGGCAGTACCTGACTCTGGCCTACGCACAATCACAGCTCGACACTTTGCGTGAGTATAGCCGTGACAATTTTGCGCTCAGTGCAGGTTTGTTCTTTGCTGCGTACGTGAGTGTGGCGGCGCTGTCGATTCCCGGTGCAGCAATCATGACGCTGCTGGGTGGCGCAATTTTTGGCCTGGGCTGGGGCTTGTTGTTGGTTTCCTTTGCCAGTTCGCTGGGTGCCACGCTGGCGTTTCTGGCCTCGCGGCTGTTGCTGCGTGATTATGTGCAGAAAAAATTTGGCAGCTCCCTGAAGACCGTTAATGCCGGCATCGAGCGCGACGGCGCGTTTTATCTGTTTACCCTGCGCATGATTCCGGTGTTCCCGTTTTTCCTTATCAACGTGGTGATGGGTCTGACGCCGCTCAAAACCCTGACGTTTTTCTGGGTCAGCCAGACCGGAATGCTGCTGGGGACGGCCGTCTATGTAAACGCAGGTGTTGAGCTGGGGCAGTTAAGTTCTTTGTCGGGTTTGCTCAGTGGATCGCTGATCCTGTCGTTTGTATTGCTGGCGCTGTTACCGTGGGCCGGCAAGCTGTTGATCGGCGTGATCAAGACCAGACGGCTGACAAAAATGTACCAGCGCCCCAGGCGTTTTGATGCCAATCTGGTGGTTATTGGCGCCGGGTCCGGCGGTCTGGTGGCCTCGATTATTGCGGCAGGAGCCAAGGCCAAAGTCATTCTGATTGAAAAACACAAAATGGGTGGCGACTGTTTAAACACCGGATGTGTGCCCAGCAAAACCCTGATCAGCAGCGCCAAGGTGGCAGAAACCATTCGTCAGGCAGATGCATTTGGCATCCGCAATGCCAGCGGATCGGTCGATTTTGCGGCCGTCATGGAGCGTGTGCAGGGCGTCATTAAAACCATTGAACCGCATGATTCCGTTGAGCGCTTTACGGGATTGGGCGTTGAGTGTGTGCAAGGCGAGGCTTTTATTCGCTCGCCTTGGGAAGTTGAAGTGGATGGCCGCGTAATTGCCACCCGCGCCATTATTGTGGCAACCGGGGCGCGACCCTTTATCCCTGACACACCGGGACTATCGGCAA
The DNA here is from genome assembly GCA_947458495.1 of Gammaproteobacteria bacterium. Taxonomy (GTDB): domain Bacteria; phylum Pseudomonadota; class Gammaproteobacteria; order Pseudomonadales; family Pseudohongiellaceae; genus Pseudohongiella. The sequence goes on from CANHAR010000121.1 coordinate 7,901, forward strand.
TCAACTACCTGCATTCCGACAATGTCTGGGAGATTCGTGAATTGCCCAGACGCCTGCTGGTGCTGGGTGGTGGCCCCATAGGATGCGAATTGGCACAAAGTTTTGCACGCCTGGGATCTACCGTGACCATACTGGATCGGGCGGATCGCCTGATGGCGCGCGAAGATATTGAAGCCACGACCCTGATAGAAGCTACCTTCCGTCAACAGGGCATCACCCTGTTGCTGGGACATCAAATGCATCAGTTCGGGTCGGATGCCGAAGGTGACTATCTGCTGAGCAAGGGCGCGGATGGACGCGAACAGCAGATCCGCTTTGACAAAGTGCTGGTGGCGCTGGGACGCAAAGCCAATGTTGAAGGATTTGGTTTGGAAGGCCTGAACATGCCACTGACACCGCAAGGCTC
>CANHAR010000122.1 GCA_947458495.1 Gammaproteobacteria bacterium
ACTGATACTGCAGCCCGTTACGAATATCGATGCCGGTTGGGCACACCTGAACACACATCGTGCAATCGATGCAGTCACCGAGCCCCCCGGTTTTATAGTCGCTATCGCGCCGGCGTGCACCGCGTTGCTCGCCACGTGCCGGATCATAAGAGATCACCAGAGTATCGCGATCAAACATCACGGACTGAAAGCGCGCGTAAGGACACATGTAAATACACACCTGTTCACGCATCCACCCGGCATTGATATAGGTGGCGAGGGTAAAAAACACACTCCATGCAACGGCAAGCAGTGGCAATTGCCACAACAGCGCGTCGCTGACCAGATCGCGGATACCGTAAAAATATCCGATGAAGGTGATACCTGTGAGTGCGGCAAACCCCAGCCACAGGCCATGTTTGAAAAGGCGCCGCGATGTCTTGTCAAGCCCGGCTTTGTTCCAGCCTTTGGGTGTAAGAACCGAGGGTACGTTGTCGAGTTTGATGCGCTGATGGCGCTCTCCTTCCGCCACTTGTTCAGCCCACATAAACACGGCCGTCCACACTGTCTGTGGGCAGGTATAACCGCACCATACACGTCCCCATAAAGTGGTCACAAAAAACAGACCAAAGGCCGCAATTGCCAACAGCCAACCCAGCAGCACAAAGTCCTGAGGCCAGAACGTCATCCATAACACATAAAATTTGCGCGCCGGCAGATCAAACAAGACAGCCTGACGGCCATCCAGATTGATCCATGGAATCAGAAAATAGCCCAGCAACAAGGGCCAGCCGGTGTACAACCTCAGGCGTTGAAAAAATCCTTCGATACTGCGGGTAAAAATCTTTTCCCGTTTTTCATAAAGATTAAAAGCGCGTGAGTCAACGTTGTCAGAGCTCAGTTGTTGAACCGGAATTTTCTGCATGGTCTGTGTATCCAGGATTGCCCCGAACCGCCGGTGACAACTGCCAACTCACGAGGTGAATTGCGCAGTCAACCGCGCGGTTTATTGTGGCGCAAGACTTCTCACGTAGGCGTTCAGGATGTGTATGCGGTCCTCGTCGAGTCGGTCAGCAAAACCGGGCATACGGCCGTTTCTGCCCTTACGCAGCACATCGGTAATTTGTTCGCGGCTGCCACCGTATAACCAGATATCGTTGGTCAGGTCGGGTGCGCCCAGAAGGGGCTGGCCTTTGCCATCCATGCCGTGACAGGCCGCGCAGAACTGATTGAATTGAGTCTGTCCTGTGGCCGCCTGGCCCGCATCGGCTTCGCGTCCGGACAACTGCACAACGTACTCTGTCACATCGCGGATTCCGTAGGCATCCAGCACCGTTGACCATGCCGGCATCGTCGCCATCCGGCCATTCAGCAAGGTTGCCTGCACCTGATCTACCGATTGCCCCCACTGCCATTCATGGTCAGTCAGATTGGGAAAGCCGAAGGTGCCGCTGCCTGCGCTGCCGTGGCATGGCGCACAACTGCTTGCAAACAGACGTTGGCCCATGCGCATGGCTGCCGGCACATCTGCCAGTTCCTCAACCGGAATTGCCCGGTACTGGGCAAACACCGGCCCAAAACGTTCGTCTGCCTCTGCCTGCTGTTGGGCAAGTTGCTTGGCAGAGGTCCAACCGGACAGCCCTTCAAAATTGCCAAGTCCGGGATAATAAATCAGGTATCCCAAGGCAAAGACGATGCTCAGTAAAAACCCCCAGAACCACCACGCCGGCAAGGGGTTGTCATACTCTTCAATGCCGTCATATTCATGGCCGGTGGTTTGCCCCGGATTACTGACCTTACGGTTGAGAACCAGCAGCAGAGTAAACACCAGCAGTGAGCCGAGTGTGGCAATAATGACAAACAGACTGAATGCATTACTCATGCCTGTTCTCCTTGTGTGTGTTGGTTTTTGCGCGCGCCGGCGCCGTGTTGTCGTCCTGGAACGGCAGCTGCGCAGCGTCATCAAAATATTGTTTGCGGCTGGGGCCGTATGCCCACCAGGCAACGCCAAGAATGGCCAGAAACACCAGCACCGTGGACAGGGTGCGGAAATCATTGATATCCATATCAGCGCCTCTCAGTAATCAACGTGCCCAGGTGTTGCAGAAAGGCGACCAGGGCCTGAGCCTCAGTGACACCTTCCAGCCCCTCGGTGGCATTGGCAATGTCATCCTCGCTGTAGGGCACACCAATGCGCTGTAACGCTCTCAACTTGCGCGGCGTCACCTCAAGATTCAGTTCATTGCGGAACAACCATGGGTAGGCTGGCATGTTTGAGCCCGGTACCACTGAGCGCGGATCCATCAGGTGCTCAAAGTGCCAGTCGTCACTGTAAAGTCCGCCGACACGGGCCAGGTCCGGCCCGGTGCGTTTTGAGCCCCACAAATGCGGATAGTCGTAGACCATCTCGCCGGAGACTGAATAGTGACCGTAGCGTTCAACTTCGGCACGCAGCGGGCGAATTTTTTGTGAATGACAGTTGTTGCAACCTTCACGTATGTAGATATCACGCCCTTCCAGCACCAGCGGTGAATACGGCTCAAGGCCTTCCATCGGCTCTTGCACAATGCGCTGTGACATCAACGGGATGATCTCAACTGCACCACCAAAACTCACCGCCACAATCACAAATGCAATCAACAACCCAAGATTTTTTTCAATCAGATCGTTCATGCCAATGCCTCCTGTTGAGTCAATCGGCCTGAGGCAATCTCCTCGCGGGTGATCTGCCAGGTTTTCCAGATGTTCCACGCCATCACCAGCATGCCTGACAGGAAGATGCCGCCACCAATAAAGCGCACCACATAACCGGGGTAACTGGCGATCACGGTTTCTATAAAGCTGTAAGTGAGGGTGCCGTCGTCATTGACCGCTCGCCACATCAGGCCCTGCATCATACCGTTGACCCACATGGACACGATGTACAACACCGTGCCGACGGTCGCCAGCCAGAAGTGCAGGTCGATAAGTTTGATGCTGAACATCTCGCCCGGTTTACGGCCGTACAACAGCGGGATCAAGTGATAAGTGGCGCCAATGGAGATCATTGCTACCCAGCCCAATGCTCCGGCATGCACGTGGCCAACAGTCCAGTCGGTCATGTGCGACAGCGCGTTAACAGACTTGATGGACAGCATCGGGCCTTCAAAAGTCGACATGCCGTAGAACGACAGCGACACCACCAGGAATTTCAGGATAGGGTCAGTGCGTAATTTGTCCCAGGCGCCAGACAAGGTCATGATGCCGTTGATCATGCCGCCCCAGGACGGCGCCAGCAGAATCAGCGACATCGCCATGCCCAGGTTTTGTGTCCAGTCCGGCAGCGCGCTGTAGTGCAGATGGTGCGGGCCAGCCCACACATAAATGGCAATCAGCGCCCAGAAATGCACAACTGACAAGCGGTACGAATAAATCGGGCGGCCCGCTTGTTTGGGCACAAAGTAATACATGATGCCGAGGAAACCGGCCGTCAGGAAAAAGCCTACAGCGTTGTGTCCCCACCACCACTGCACCATCGCATCAACAGTACCGGCGTAAATCGAGTACGACTTGGTGAAAGTCACCGGGATGGCAAGATTATTGACGATATGCAAAATGGCAACGGTGATGATAAATGCGGAAAAAAACCAGTTGGCAACGTAGATGTGCTTTTGCTGGCGTTTCATGATGGTGCCAAAAAACAGGATCGCATAAGCCACCCACACCACCGCAATCAGAATTGAAATTGGCCACTCCAGTTCCGCGTATTCTTTGGAGGTTGTCATGCCCATCGGCAATGTGATCACGGCCAGCACAATAATGGTTTGCCAGCCCCAGAAAACAAACGAGGCGAGTCTGTCGCTGATCAGGCGCGCGCCGCAGGTGCGTTGCACAATAAACAGTGAACAGGCCATCAGTGCACTGCCACCAAAGGCAAAAATAACGCCATTGGTGTGCAAGGGCCGCAGTCGCCCGTAACTCAGCCACGGGGTATCAAAATTGAGTACTGGCCAGGCGAGTTGTGCGGCGATCAGCACCCCGACCGCCATGCCGATGATGCCCCAAAACACAGTCGCCAGAGCAAATTGATGGACGACCTTGTAGTTGTAGACAGGTTGGCTGAATTGATTGGGGGTCATTGTTAAACCATCCGGTTATGGGTGTTGACGCACGTGGCAATCAACAGCGGATTGCAGACAGAAAAAACGATTACGTCAGGATTGCGATTTGAGTCCCGGACATTTGGGGCCTGATGCCAGCGTGCAGAAAGTATGGTTGTTGGCCTGCCCGATCGGCACTGGATCTCGCACCGGCATGATAGGCCACGGGTATTTATGGATGTTGATCTGGATCAGTGCTTTACGCTGGGAGGGGGAAAAACTGAGTCCACGGCAAGTGGAAGTGTCATGCGTAATCGGTGAGGGTGTCAGTGCAGAAGTTGAGTGTTTCCAATCGCTCCGAGGTGCCGCTGGTGGCGATACGCCTCGGATTGATTGATGTTAACTAAGCCTTACCACACCGTGACAACGCGAGTGCCTTCTTTGCGCTGCGGGTTGCTTTTGCGTTGTGGTGCTGGTGCAGGCGCTGCCTGATTGCCGCGTGACTGATACAGACGTTCCTGGTCAACACTGTCCGGAGTCGGGCGAATACCCACGTGTCGGGTTTGAGCGGCGGCTGCTCCATCGCGGCGCGTGCCACGGCTGAAGGGTTTGTCGGCATCAAAATTTCCACGTTGTGGCGTGCGTTGCTGACCGGATTCTGCACTGCGAGGTGTGCTTGTGCGTGCTGCGCCGCTGCTGGTTCGTGCCGGACCGTTACTGGTGCGCGCCGTGCCGCTGCTGGTGCGCGCGGACGTGCTGCTGGTGCGGGGATTGGCACTGCGCCCACCGTCGTTGCGGCTCTGACTACGCGCCTGGCGTTCGGCCATGGCACGACGCGGTGCCTCGATACCTTCTTTTTCATCCTGAGCGCGTTCACGCTGCTCGAAGCCGGGCACAACGTCGAGCTGAAGACGGGTTTTAAGCACTTTCTCAATCTGTTTCAGCTGTTTGGTCTGGTCGGCGCTGACCAGCGAAATCGCTTGGCCTTCTGAGCCCGCGCGCGCGGTGCGGCCGATACGGTGTACGTAATCTTCCGGCACGTCAGGCAGGTCATAATTGATGACGTGTGGCAGTTGGTCAATGTCGATGCCGCGGGCCGCGATGTCTGTTGCTACCAGCACTTGCAGTTCGTTATTTTTGAACTGATGCAAGACTTTGGTGCGCTGAGCCTGGCTCTTGTTGCCGTGAATGGCGGCTGCCTGTATGCCATCTTTTTCCAGCAGTTGCACCAGCTTGTTGGCACCATGTTTTGTGCGGCTGAACACCAGTACCTGGTACCAGTTGTTGGTGCGGATCAGGTGGCTGAGCAGCTCAGTCTTGCGCGATTTGTCCACCGGATGCAGAGTCTGAGTGACACGCTCTGCCGTGGTGTTCATGGGAGCAACACTGATTTGCACAGGATTGTGCAGCAGGCCGCGCGCCAGTTCCTGAATCTCACCGGAAAAGGTTGCTGAGAACAGCAGGTTCTGTCGTTTTTTGGGCAGCATCGCCAGCACTTTTTTGATGTCTTTGATGAAGCCCATGTCCAGCATGCGGTCAGCTTCATCCAGAATCAGTATCTCGACTTTGTCGAATTTCACTGCATTTTGTTGATGCAGATCCAGCAGTCGGCCGGGTGTGGCAACCAGAATGTCCAGGCCACCACGCAGAATCATCATCTGTGGATTAATTTTTACGCCACCAAACACCACGGCAGAGCGAATTTTCATGTACTTGCCGTAGGTCTTGATACTGTCGTGCACCTGAGCCGCCAGTTCGCGGGTCGGGGTCAGTATCAAGGCGCGGATCTGACCATTACTGGTGCGTTCGCCGCCTTCCAGTTTCTGCAGCAACGGCAGGGTAAAACCAGCGGTTTTGCCGGTACCTGTCTGTGCAGAGGCCATCAGGTCGCCACCAGCCAGAATGGCGGGGATGGCTTGTACCTGTATCGGCGTTGCTTCGGTGTATTGTTGGTCGGAAACAGCTTTTAGCAGGGCTTCTGATAAGCCCAGATTTGCAAAACTCATTGATATCCTTGAAGGGTGCACAGCGCACCAAATCGGGTGACCTCTATCACAAATTCCCTTGAATTGTATGTTCGCGGGGAAAGCTGGACTCGGGCCGGTGGTACTGCGAATGCCTGTAGCAGGCTGAACGTTACGTTCGAAGGCAGGCACTCTAGCACACGATCAGCTGACTGGACAGCTACAATACGGCGAAGCGAGCCAAAAGGCATTGCCATCGCAGGCGGTTTTTAAGTAAGTTACCGACTTCATTTTTGTAAAATCGCACGAGAATTTCAATAATGGTTTGTATTACCTTAACCGCTGCAGTCCGGCGCGCACTTTTGCTTGGCCCCTTTTTATCCATTTCCCTGTTGTCAGCATCCGCCAGCCTGCAAGCGCAGGAAGTCGGTGACGATGGCTCAACGGTGATTTACACAGCAGATTATTTTGCTCAGTGGTCACCTGTTACCGCACAGGACATGATGAACCGTATCCCCGGTATGAGCTCGGGTGGCGGTGGTGGTGGTCCCGGCGGTGGGTTTAGTGGCGGCGGTGGCGGCCCAGGCGGTGGCGCTGGCGGAAGAGGACTCGGCGGTGGTGGCGGCGACCAGATTCTGATTGATGGCAAACGTGTTGCCGGCAAAAGCAATGAAGCCAACAGCCAGTTGTCGCGTATTTCAGCAGACAAGGTCTTGCGTATCGAACTTATCCGCGGCACAGCCACTGATCTTGACGTGCGCGCCGACCAGATTGTGAATATTGTGTTGTCCGAGGCGCTCTCAAACCGCTCGTACTCCTACGAAGCCAACACCGACCTGAATGATGATGGCCGGCTGCAGCCCGGCGGCAAGTTCGCTGTTAATGGTCAGTATGGTGGACTCAATTACCTGTTAAGCGCTGAAATGGAGCCACGTAACAGCTATCAGACCAGTTTTGAAACCAGTGTGCTGGGCGATTTTTCACCCAACGACACCATCAGCGAAGAGCGCACACGCGACCAGTACACCTATACCACCACCGCTAATCTGGGATACGAGATCAATCTTGACAGCAGCGTGCGGCTGAATCTGCTGTACGGCAGTGCCGATAATGAAAACGAGGTGTTTCGAGATATCACCAATCTGCGCGTAACACCCAATCCTGTAGAACGCGAACGTGAAGACAACCCCGGTCAAAATCGCAACTGGGAAATCGGCGGTGACTATGAATTGCGCCTTGCCAACAACCACCTGTTTAAAGCGCTGTTTATCCTGAATGAGCGCGATGACGATAACACCCGTGAGCGATTTGATATCGCCACCAATGGCAACTGGAGCAAAGACCTGTTCCTGAATTCGCATTCGATCACCAGTGAAGAAATCGTGCGGGCGTCTTACTCTCTGCCGCTGGCCTCCGGGCAGGGTGTCGAGTTTGGTGCGGAGCGAGCAGTGACCACACTGGATTCTGCCTTGCGACTGGGTTTGCGCAGCACCGGCGGCATCGCTTCTGGCCTGCACGGCGGACTGACTCCGCAGTCGGTTAGTAATGCAGTTTCCACTGTAGAAGAAGTCCGCTACGAGCCGTTTGTGGTTCACAACTGGCAGTTGAGCCCGCGCCTGTCGCTGGAAAGCTCGATGCTGTATGAATTGTCCGAGATCACCCAGACCGGCGATGTGTTTAAGCAGCGCGATTTCAACTTTCTGAAACCCAAGGCAGACCTGCGTTTTGAAATGCGACCCGGATTACAACTACGTGGCACGGTTTACAAAACAATCCGGCAATTGAGTTTTTCTGATTTTGTGGCCTCCAGTGACGACCGCGATAATGATGCTCAAACCATGGCCGGCAATACCAATCTGGTGCAGGAACAGGTGTGGTACGCTGATTTCAGCACCGAGTACCGACTGCCGCAGGATATGGGTGTGGTTGATGCCACGCTATCATGGATGAAACACATTGATGTTATCGAACGCATTGATGTCACCCCGCCCGGTGGCAGCCCGCAGTCAGCCAACGGCAATATCGGTGACGGCACTATGCTGGTATTCCGCGGAAACGCCAGTGTGCGTCTGACGCAGTTCAATATGCCCAATCTGATGCTGATCAGCAGTCTGGAAATCAAAGACTCGGAAATTGTTGATCCATTCCTTGGCACCAACCGCCGTTTCCAATACTTCGACCGCGGTCGTTTCCAGATGGGTTTCAGGCACGATATTCCTTCTGCCCGTATCACGTATGGCGCTAACTGGAATAACCGTTTTGA
>CANHAR010000123.1 GCA_947458495.1 Gammaproteobacteria bacterium
CTTTCTTTTGCGCGTGAGCGTAATTAAAGGCATCTGGTGGAGGAAAGTCCGGGCTCCATAGAGCAGAACGCCAGGTAACGCCTGGGGGGTGAGAGCCCACGGAAAGTGCAACAGAGAGTAGACCGCCAGTTCATGCGCTTCGGCGCTGAAAAGGTAAGGGTGAAAGGGTGCGGTAAGAGCGCACCGCGCGGCTGGTAACAGTTCGTGGCACGGCAAACCCCGTTCGGAGCAAGACCAAATAGGGATCCATCGGTGTGGCTCGCACTGGATCCGGGTAGGTCGCTAGAGGTCAGCAGTGATGCTGATCCCAGATGAATGACTGTCCAAGACAGAACCCGGCTTATCGGCTGACTCAACTCATTTTTTTCTGATTTTCCCTCCTCAAAATCAAATATTTAACAAAGCACTTTAACTTGCTTCTGCAGCTTGTTGATTCTTTTTTTGTTGTCTTTTTTACGCCTTTCGTGGGCGTCAAAAAAACCATTTTTCCCTGATATTTCAGAAGCTTTCCTTCTACTCAAATACTGCAAATAACGCTTGCATCGAGCTTTTGCCATGCCTATAGTGTCGAAATGTGGTGATAAGTGGGAAGAAATGGAATTTTGTGGGTAAATTAGGTGTTGGGTGTGCTTTAGTGGCGACTTAATGCCGGGGTGGCAATCGTGTTCAGAGGATCCAGTGAAGTAACTCTCGATGTGAAAGGGCGCATGGCAATGCCAGCGCGCTATCGCGAGCTGCTGACTGAAAAATACAACGGCCATCTGGTAGCTACGGTTGATTTTGTCCAGCGTTGCCTGTTGCTCTACCCGATTGATGGTTGGGAGGTTTTGCAGCAGAAGCTGGAAGCTTTATCGAGTTTTGATGAGGCCAGTCGCAGAGTTCAGCGCATGATGATTGGTCATGCACATGATCTGGAGATGGATGGCAGTGGTCGAATTCTGCTTCCGCAGATTCTGCGCAGCCGTGCCCAGCTCGACAAAGAGCTCGTGCTGGTCGGGCAGGGCAAAAAGTTTGAAATCTGGAGCAAGGAGAACTGGGATGCCCAAGCTGATAGCTGGTTCTCAGGAGAATCAGGTGGCAGTGAGTTGCCACCCGCATTGTTAAGTTTGTCGCTGTAATCGATCAGGGCGTGTGTTTTAGACAGAGCGGTACATTATGACTAACAGTCTGGGGCATGAAACCGTAATGCTGCATCCCGCAGTGGATGCACTGGTGACTGATCGCGCCGGATTTTACGTCGATGGTACCTTCGGTCGGGGCGGCCACTCTCGGTTGATTCTTGAAAAGCTGGATGCCGATGGCAGGCTGCTGGCCACCGATCACGATCCTGAAGCCATCACCGTCGGCCTGCAACTGATGCATGACGATGCGCGTTTCGAAATCGTCCGCGGATCGTTTGCAGATGTCGATGTGCGCATCAACGAACTGGGATACAACAAGCGAGTCGCTGGCATTCTTCTCGATCTGGGTGTTTCCTCACCACAGCTTGATGATGCCGGACGTGGCTTCAGCTTTACCAACGACGGACCATTGGATATGCGCATGGACCCTGATCGTGGTTACAGCGCTGCCGAGTGGATTGCTAGTGCGTCTGAAGAAGAAATTGCCAATGTCATTTATGAGTTTGGCGAGGAACGCTACTCGCGCCGTATAGCAAAAGCCATCGTGCGTGAACGGGCTGTGTCTCCAATCACCCGTACTCTGCAGTTGGCAGAGATTGTCAAACTCGCCAATCCGGCATGGGAAAAACACAAGCACCCAGCTACCCGTGCCTTTCAAGCCATTCGCATTTTTATCAATCGTGAACTGGAATCGCTGGAGATACTGCTCGTTAAGGCGCTGAATCTTCTGGCACCAGGTGGACGACTGGTGATCATCAGCTTTCACTCATTGGAAGACAGAATTGTAAAACAGTTTATCCAGCGGCAGAGCAAAGGCGATGATTTTCCGCGCGACTTGCCTGTGATGACTTCAGCAATAAAACCGCTGTTGGTAAAAATAGGCAAAGCGATAAAAGCCAGTGACGAGGAAATATTCCAGAACCCAAGGTCAAGAAGCGCAGTGATGAGGGTGGCGGAAAAGCCGGTTTAAAATTCAGCTGCTTGCGCCCTACTAACAGAGCCATAAAAACAAACAACAGACAATAATTCATGACAAGCACACAACAAACAGTCAAGCACAGCAAACAGGTCTTTGAGGCGGCCGCAACGTTGCCGCCCAAGGTGTTCTCGTGGCTGGGTCTTTTTTCGCCGGCTAATCTGCTGGTGACTGGCCTGATGCTCGCTGTGGTAATCAATGCGCTTGCTGTTGTTTATGTCAGCTACCAACACCGAATGACGTTTCATGAGTTGCAGCAGTTACGCGTGCAATCCAATGAACTGGATGTTCATTGGGGGCAGTTATTGATAGAGCAAAGCACCTTCGGGCTGGAGGGGCGGATAGAGCGTCGTGCCATGGAAGAGCTCAATATGACATTTCCAGACTGGTCAAAAATAATAATGGTGCGTCATGAGTGATCAACCTGCCAATCAACCGGCGATTCAACCGGCAGGCGTATGGCGGCTTCGCCTGGTATGGGCATGTCTTGCACTGGCGGCTGCAGCGATCATCTGGAAGTTATTCAGTCTGCAGTTGGTAGACGGCGAGTTTCTTCAGACTGAGGGTGATGCCCGGACGGTTCGTGTTGAGCCATTGTTTGCGCACCGCGGCATGATAACGGACAGAAATGGCGAGCCTTTGGCTATCAGCACACCAGTCAAATCTATCTGGGTAAATCCGCGTGAACTGGCCGGTAACGAGACGGGCATCCGCGAGCTGGCGCTGGGTTTGCAAACGGATGCTGATACTTTGCTGTCACAGATTCAGGCCAGTTCGGGCCGAGAATTCCTGTATGTGCGTCGTCGTATACCCCCTGCTGAGGCTGATCATGTATTGTCCCTGGGGATACCTGGTGTCTATGCACGTCAGGAATATCAGCGGTACTACCCTCAGGGCGAAGTAACAGCGCACGTTCTGGGTTTCAGTAATGTGGATGACATCGGCCAGGAAGGCCTTGAGCTCGCCTTTGACGAGTGGCTCAAGGGTGTGCCCGGCAGTCAGCAGGTCATCAAGGACCGACGTGGGCGAATCATCCGTGAGCTCAATACCATTCAGTCCGCCCAGCCAGGAAACGCGTTGGAATTAAGTCTGGATTTCCGCATCCAGAATCTTGCTTATAAAGAATTGAAGGCAGAGTACATTTACCGCCAGGCACGCTCGGCGTCTGCCGTTGTGCTGGACGTAAAGACCGGCGAAGTTCTCGCGATGGTTAATCAGCCCTCATTTAATCCGCATAACCGAGGCAGCATTACTGACTTTGGTGCGATGAGAAACCGTGCAGTGACCGATCTGTTTGAACCCGGTTCAACACTCAAGCCGTTTACGGCAGTTGCCGGTGTGGAGTCGGGCCTGTATGACCGCACAACATTGATCGACACGCGACCCGGCCGTATGCGTGTGGGTCGTGATTATGTGGTTGATCGCGGTTACAACTTCGGTGAGATATCGCTTGAAGAGATGCTGGTTAAATCCAGCAATATCGCCTCTGCAAAAATTGCGCTGGCCGTGGGCCATGAGCGCCTTCGTGATGTGTTGCTCAGAGTCGGCTTTGGTGAAAGTTCCGCCAGCGGTTTTCCGGGTGAGCGTGGCGGTGTCATGCCCAATCATCGGGTCTGGCACGACATTGAAACGGCAACGCTGTCCTTTGGTTATGGCATGTCGACCTCTACGTTGCAACTGGCACAGGCCTACAGCGTGATCGCCAATGATGGTGTCCGCATGCCCATTACCATGCTGAAAGATGGCAACAATATGCCAGGCGCAGCAGCACCCGAGCGTGTCATTGAACACAATGTTGTGTCGGAAGTGCAGGAGATGCTTGAGGCTGTTGTTGATCCTGAGCTAGGCGGCTTCGATGGAGCCAGTGTGCCCTTTTACAGTGTTGCCGGTAAAACAGGGACAGCTCGTGTTGTGGGTGAAAATGGCTATCAGGACAATCTGCACAACTCGATGTTCGCTGGTTATATTCCTGCCGACGATCCACGCATTGTGGTGATCATCATCATCAATGAGCCACAAGGCGCTCAACGATATGGCAGTCAGGTTGCCGCGCCTGTGTTTGCAAGAATTGCCAGTGGAGCTATGCGAATTCTCGACGTCACACCCGATCGGCTTGATCCTTCAAACATCATGAGTCTGACGGCGAGATAAGCGCATGAATACTGCCAAACGGTCTCACTCCTTGATTGCTCTCAGTGCGCTGATTCCGGCAGAGTTTGAGTCGGGTCTTGATGTGCGCTGCCAGTCTGTGAGCGTCAGCGGATTGCAGCTTGATAGCCGCACAGTGATACCAGGTGACTTGTTCTGCGCACTGTTTGGAAAAAATCACGATGCCCGTGACTATATTGAGATAGCCATCGGTAATGGTGCTGCGGCGGTTCTTGCCGATGAGGGGGACAAGTGTCACGGAATACGATGGGTTGGCAATGTACCCGTGATTGCAGTCTCCGGACTTCGCGCAAAACTTGGAGAAATTGCCGCGCGCTTTTATCAGCATCCGAGTCAGTCTATGGATGTGATTGGTGTCACCGGCACAAACGGTAAAACCAGCTGTACACAATTTATCGCGCAGATGCTGCACACTCTGGGACACCCGTGCGGGATTATTGGTACCTTGGGGTGCGGCGTCTATCCGGATCTGCGGGACACCGGGTTCACTACGCCTGATGCCTTGATTCTGCAAGGTGTGCTGTCAGAGATGCGAGACAGTCATACCCGATCTGTTGCCATGGAAGCCTCTTCGCAGGGCCTGCACCAGCATCGGCTGATTGGGGTGGATTTTCATACCGCGGTGTTTACCAATCTGACACGCGATCATCTGGACTATCACGGCACCATGGCTGCCTACGCAGAGTCAAAGCGCCGGCTGTTCGAGAACCCCGCCTTAAAAGTAGGCATCGTAAACATCGATGACAGCCATGCTGCTGTTATGTTGAATGCATTGCCGCGCTGCGCGCGCAGTTACACGTTCAGCATCAATAACCGTCTTGCCAACGTCCATGTTAATGAAGTGAGTTTCCGGTCCGATGGCTTTGATGCTGACCTAACAACACCCTGGGGAGTTGGGCGGATCAACAGTCAGTTGTTGGGGTCGTTTAACCTGAGCAATGTGCTGGCCGCTGTGTGTGCGGTGATGACGCTGCCAGGCGAGTTCCGGTTGGAAGATGTCCTGGGTGCAGCCTCCCGATTAGTTCCGGTCGACGGCAGGATGGCGGTTGTCGGAACCGAGTCAGGTGTCACAGCTGTTGTTGATTATGCGCACACTCCCGATGGATTAAATAACGCCCTGCAGGCCGTCAGGCAGCATACCCGCGGCAAGGTCTGGTGTGTCTTTGGCTGCGGTGGAAACCGGGATCAGGGCAAGCGCCCTCTGATGGCCGAAATAGCTGAGTCCTTGGCAGATAAAGTAATTGTCACCGATGACAATCCCCGACTGGAAAATGCTGATGATATTGTCCGGCAGATCATGTTTGGATTCAGCCGACGTGAACAGGTCATTATTGAGCGTGACCGCGCCGCGGCGATTGAATCGGCCATGGCCGGCGCCAGCAGCGGCGACGTGGTTCTCATAGCGGGCAAAGGGCATGAGAATTATCAGGACATCGGCGGTCAGAAGATGCTGTTCAGCGATATCGAACAAGCGGGTCTGGCATTGCGCCGACGCAGGCTGGTGGCGGCAGCGTCGGCTGCCAGTGGAGAGCCGTCATGATCGGAAGCCTGTCTCTGAGCAAGTTGTATCCTTTTATGCCGGCCAGGATCATCGGCAGTGATGTGAGTTTTGCCCGCGTTAACACAGACACCAGAACACTTGAGGCTGGTGATCTGTTTGTTGCACTCAGAGGTGAAAATTTTGATGGCAACAAGTTTGCTGAATTTGCGCAGCACAAAGAAGCAGTCGCCGCCATCGTCAGCGAACCTCAGGCTGTCGACATTCCGCAACTGGTGGTACGCGATACCGTGCAGGCGTTGGGATGGCTTGGCTACCTGAACAGATCAAAAAGTGATGCCGTTGTGGTTGCTATTACGGGCAGTCAAGGCAAAACCACCGTTAAAGAGTTGACGGGCGCAATCCTGGGCAGGCAACACCGAACCTTGGTTACCCGAGGCAATCTGAATAACAGCATTGGTGCCCCCAAGATGCTGCTAGAGATCGACGAATCACATCAGCGGGTGGTCATTGAGTTGGGTGCCAATGCCCGTGGCGAGATCGGTTGGGGCACGCGTATTACCGATCCTCAAATTGTATTGCTCAACAACGCAGCCGAAACTCACGTCGAGGGGTTTTGCGGTTTGCAAGGTGTTGTCAGCGGCAAGGGCGAGATAATTGACTCCGCGCCTTCAACACACACCGTCATTCTTAATGCCGATGACTTGCATTTCCCGGTGTGGCAGCAGCGTGTCGGCAATCGCCGCTGTGTCAGCTTTTCAGGTTCCGGAAAAGCATCTGCAGATTACCGGGCAATTGTGCTGGACATAAAAAGTGACTCGACGCGTTTTGAATTACACACCCCGGCAGGATCTATTGTGTGCGAGCTGCCACTGCCCGGGTTACACAATGTGAGCAACGCCGTGGCGGCAGCCGCGCTGGCCATCGAGGCGGGCGCTGCATTGGTTGACGTGCAGGCCGCTCTGTCGGGCGCACATTCCGTGCATGGCAGGCTTGAAGCCATGAGCGGCGTCAACGGGTCCCGCCTGATTGATGATTCTTATAATGCCAGTCCTTCTTCCTTTAGAGCCGCGATTGACGTGCTGCAACAAGCTGCTGCCTCCAAAGAGATGCAGAGCGTACTGATCGCCGGCGACATGGCGGAGCTGGGTGAGCTGACAGAGAGCGCACACCGTCAACTTGGTGAGTTCGCACGCGCCCGTGGTGTTAAACATTTCTGGACGGTTGGTACGTTTACAGCGGGCAGTTCAGAGGCTTTTGGCAAAGGCGCAATTCACTTTGATAACAAAATCAGTTTGGCTGAGCACGCCAGGCGCTTTCTGACAGCGGGACATGTGGTATTGGTCAAAGGTTCGCGAAGTGCGGCGATGGACGACATTGTAAAAATAATAAGAAATGAGGATCTTGATTAATGCTGCTGTTACTCGCCGAATATCTGACCACACTTGAAAGCGGATTTGCTGTGCTGCAGTACATTACCGTGCGCGGCATCATGGGTATCATGACAGCGTTGATGCTTTCGCTGATGATTGGTCCATGGATGATCAGAAAGTTAAGTCAGCAGAAGATCGGGCAGGTTGTCCGTGATGACGGTCCAAAATCACACTTCAGCAAAGCGGGCACGCCAACCATGGGTGGTGCGCTGATTCTGATCAGTATTGCGGTCAGCACTTTGCTGTGGGCAGACCTGCGTAACAGTTATGTGTGGGTCGTGTTGCTGACAACCTTGCTGTTTGGGGCCGTAGGCTGGGTTGATGATTACCGCAAAGTGTTTCGCAAAGATCCGCGTGGGCTGCCCGCTAAATGGAAATATCTCTGGCAATCGGTGATAGGTCTCGCAGCAGCCTTGTTTCTCTACTTTAGTGCCACTGACCCTGTTCAGACCTCTTACATTGTGCCGTTTTTCAAGGATGTCTCAATCGATACCGGCATTCTGTTTATTGTCATCAGCTACTTTGTGATTGTCGGTAGCAGTAACGCAGTCAACCTGACCGATGGACTTGATGGTCTTGCGATTTTGCCAACGGTGATGGTGGGAGGCGCGCTGGGCATTATTGCTTATCTGGCGGGTCACGCCGAATTCTCTGAATACCTGCGCATTCCTTTTGTCACCGGCACCGGAGAACTTGTCATTTTCTGCGGTGCGCTGGTTGGTGCCGGCCTCGGATTTCTGTGGTTTAACACCTATCCCGCTCAAGTGTTTATGGGTGATGTCGGTGCGTTGGCCTTGGGTGCGGCTCTGGGAGTCGTGGCTGTTATCGCGCGTCACGAAATAGTGCTGTTTATTATGGGCGGCATATTTGTTGCGGAAACAATGTCGGTGATCCTGCAGGTTGCCTCGTTCAAGCTTACAGGCAAACGTATCTTCCGCATGGCGCCCATACACCATCATTTTGAACTGATAGGTTGGCCAGAGCCCAGAGTCATTGTGCGTTTCTGGATTATTACGGTGATGCTGGTGTTGTTTGGTTTGGCAACACTAAAACTGAGA
>CANHAR010000124.1 GCA_947458495.1 Gammaproteobacteria bacterium
ATGTTTACCGAAGTGCGTACCAATAACATCGCTGCACTGGATGCGGTTCGCAAGCTCAAGCAGATTGCGGCCACTGATCTGGGTGGTGAAGCGGCTGAGTACGATATTGACGGTCAGCGTGTGTTCCGTATCAGTGACCCGACTCAGGGTCTGACCTACGCTCAGGCGGCTCAACGTGCAGTTGAACTGGGCGGCGAGTACAGCGGCCAGACTTATCCGGAAGATCTGAATGCAATCACTGCCCGTTCTGTGCAGGGTCTGGCTGGCACAGGCTTGATCGGCGTCGGCAAAGACACTCGTCACACCGGCACTGTGCCGTCAATGACAGTCGGTTTTATGCAGATCGAACTGGATACACTGACAGGCAAATACGAGATTGTGGATTACGCCTGTGTTGCGGACTGCGGCACGATTGTTCACCCGATGGGCTTCAGCCAGAGTATGCGTGGCGGCGGAGTCTGGGGCGTGGGTCTGGCAGGTTACGAGCGTCTGGTCTATGACACTCAGAATGGTTTGCCAGCCAACGTAGGACTTTATCAGGCCAAGATTCCAACCTATCTGGATGTGCCGATAACAACTCAGCATGGTGCGACCAACGTTCCTGATCCACAGAGCCCGGTTGGCTCTCGTGGTGTCGGTGAACCAAGTCAGGGTTGTGCCTGTGCGGCACTGGCCAGTGCGATCTCTGACGCGCTGGACGGACATCAGTTTGGCCGTGCTCCGGTCACCGCAGATATGATTATCAATCATGTCGCGCAGGTTGATCATTTCAACACCGGCAACCTAAAAACAAATACATTCTGAGGGTTAGACTATGGCAGGTTATGACAATATGCCCGATATGGAGCTCTACCAGCCGGTGCAGATCGACGATGCACTGGCGCTGGCTGCCCGTCTGGCTGAACGCGGATGGTTAGTTGGTGGAGGCCAGGATACCTACGGATGGATCAAGGATCGCGCCAAGCGTCCTGAAGCGTTGATCGATCTGAATGGTATCGAATCGTTGCGTGGTATCCGTGAGACTGAGGACGGTATCGAAATCGGTGCGTTGACAACTCTCACCGAACTAGCAACCAACCCGATAGTAAACGAGCGTTATTCTCTGCTCAGCAAGGCTGCATCCGTTGTTGCCAGTCCGCAGATCCGCAATGCCGGCACTGTAGGTGGCAACCTGGTACAAGACGTGCGTTGCTGGTACTACCGCCGTGGTCTGGATTGCTACCGTGCCGGTGGCAACCTCTGCTACGCCGATACACCAGAAGCTCAGAACCGTGAGCACGCGATTTTTGAAGCCAGTCGCTGCGTCGCAGTGACACCAAGTGACACAGGCCCCGCGCTGGTGGCACTGGAAGCTCAAATGGTCATCACCAGTGCCAACGGCACGCGTGTGGTTCCTGCAGAGAGCTTCTTTGTTGGCCCGGAGATCAACATTGTTAAAACAACGGTACTGCGTGAGGGTGAAATCCTGACTGCTGTGCGTATTCCTGCCAAATGGGCAAATGCTGAGTTCTACCACGAAAAAGTTGCCGACCGTAACGTATGGGATTTTGCGCTGGTGAGTATCGCAGGTGCTCTGCGTATTGAAGGCGGCAACATCGTTGAGTCAAGCATTGTTTGTGGCGCGGTGCAGTGCACTCCACGTCGCCTGACCTCAGTCGAGCGTGCCATTCAGGGTCAACCACGCAACGAAGCAACTGCAACGCTGGTTGCCGGTATGGCCAGCCAGGGCGCAAGCCCGCTGAACCAGAATGGTTTCAAAATTCCACTGATGGATAATCTGGTAACCAAACTGCTGACAGCTTAAAGAAAAAATTAAAAAAGGGGACGGAGGTATCGTAGATAGCTCCGTCCCTTTTTTTTGCCGTCCCTTTTTTTTTGCAGGTAGCTCTGGCAGGCCCGAATTACTCCAGAGCCTGGTAAACCATGGTTGGATACTTGATGCGGATGTCGTTGGTCAGTGGCAACTGATTAACCATCAGCAGGATGCTGATGTTGGCAACCGGGTCGATGCGATAGATGGAGCCGTACGCGCCGCCCCAACCAAAGGAGCCGGACGATTCCATACCGTTGGCACCAAAGCGGTCAGTTGTTTCAAAACCCAAGCCAAACCCGCGACCGTTATTGCCGCGCAGGTCACCAACCTGATTGGTGCTCATTAATGCCACGGCGCGCGGCGACAGGATCTTCTCGCCAAAGGCTTCGCCACCGCGGCGGATCATTTCCAGAAAACGCGCATAATCGCCCACCGTTGAGATCAGCCCTGCACCACCAGCAAAGTTGCGCCGCGGTCCGTCGATGTAACTGCCCTGGCCGATAGCGCCTTCCGGTGCGCGCACCGCCTGTCCGTTTGCATCGCTGGAGTAGACTGTGACCACGCGTGCGCGTTTGTCCTCCGGAACAAAAAAGTGCGTGTCGTTCATGCCCAGCGGCTCGGTGATTCGGGTACTGATCAATGCATCCAGCGGTTCGCCCGTGGCGCGTTCCGCAATACAGCCCAGCACATCCGTGTTATATCCATAGACCCACGCCGCTCCAGGTTGGCTGACAAAGGGCAGGGTTGCCAGCCGTTCCATGGTTGTGCACACCGGCTCATCCTTATCAGCGGTATACCAACCGTTGCCGGCAGCTGGACCAAGACCCTGGGCACGGTACAGTTCGGCGATATGCGGCTGTGTGCCATAAGAAATGCCTGCGCTGTGAGTCAACAGATCCTGAACTGTGATCTGTCGCTGCGCGGGCACAATGGTGACTTCATCGCCCTCACGCATGGCAACTGTGGTAGAGGCGTAGGCGGGGATAAAGCGGCTGACCGGATCGCTCAGATTGAGTTTGCCTTCTTCCATCAACTGCAGGATCAACACGCTGGTCAGCGCTTTAGTCTGCGAGGCAATACGGAACATGCTGTCCACGGTCATCTCACGGCCGGCTTCTTTGTCAGCCCAGCCTACCGCATGTTCATAAATTGTGCGGCCATTCTGCTGCACCAACGCGACCGCGCCTGCCAGTTCGCCTCGATCCACATACCCCTGCAACACCTCATCAATGCGCTCGAGACGCGATTCGTCAAAGCGGTTGGTTTGGGCACTGACCGAAACAGGCAACAAGCAGACAATCAGGGAAGCAAGCGCTGAGTAGCGTTTAACGAAGCGGGTAGCGGATGAGCGATGTAAAGCGGACATAACGATCTCCAGTGTGTTTTTGTTTTGCAAGCAGTATACATGAGCGCAAAAGTAAACCATCCACCAAGTGAGGAAAGCTTATTGACAGTGGAACGAATTTCGTAGAAAACTCGGTCAGCTTGTCGGTTCTCATAACTCATCAATAAAACAGGACTTCATGGATATTCTTCAACTGCTGATCAGTGGCATCGCCAATGGTTGTATCTACGGATTGTTGGCGCTGGGTTTTGTGCTGATCTACAAGGCTACCGAAGCCGTCAACTTTGCCCAGGGTGACATGCTGATGCTGGGCGCCTTTCTCGGTATTACCGTTATAAACAGCAACTACATGGACATGCCGTTTCTAGCCGGTCTGATCGCGGCCGCCGTGGTGATGGGGATATTCGGTTACCTGCTGGACCGACTGGTGCTGCGCGGTATCTTTGGTCAGCCACAGTTTGCCATGGTGATACTGACCATCGCGCTGGGGTTTTTGCTGCGCTTTTTTGCCGGCGTCACCTGGGGTTATGACCCGATCTCGCTGGAGTCACCGTTTGCCGGCCGCATTCTGGAGCTGGGTGGTTTGACCATCCCCATGGTGGACGCGGTGATTATTGTGGCGACCGTGCTGTTGACCACAAGCTTGTACTTCTTTTTTGCCCGTACCCGCCTGGGTGTCGCCATGCAGGCCTGCAGCCAGAATCAAATGGCGGCCTACTACATGGGTATACCGGTTAAACGCGTGAATGCCATTGTGTGGGCGCTGTCCGGTGTGGTGGCGGCCATTGCCGGTGTGTTGTTTGCCGCCAAGGGTGCGATCGAGCCGTCTACCGGCCTGATTTTTGGGATCAAAGCCTTTGCTGCCGCCGTGATTGGCGGATTGGGCTCATTGCCCGGCGCGCTGGCAGGTGGCTTGCTGGTGGGAGTGGTAGAACCATTTGCTTCGCGTTATCTGCCCTCCGGTTTTGGCCCCATCGCCCCGTATGCCCTGATGCTGATGGTGCTGGTCCTGCGTCCCGGCGGGCTGTTCGCCCAGATCAAGCAAAAGAAGGTGTAACCCATGCGCGTTATCTTTAAAAACAGCTACGACAACGACATCAACCTGTTTGAAGACCGCGTTCATCTGCTCAAGTACGCGGTGCTGTTGCTGGCGGCACTGGTCATGCCCTGGGTAATCAGTGCGTTTTATGTGGGCGAGTTAACGTCGGTGCTGATCTGGTCGCTGGCCGGACTGGGCCTGATGTTGATTGCCGGCCATACCGGTCAGGTTAGCCTTGGCCATGCGGCGTTTATGGCCATTGGTGCATTTTCGCATCTGGCACTGATGCTACGCGGCTGGCCGTTTGTACCTGCGCTGATTGCCAGCGGAGTGATTACCGGGCTGGCAGGGGCGTTGATCGCCCGGCCACTGGGACGTATGAGCGGCATTTATCTGGCCATCGCCACCCTCGCGCTGAGCATCATCATCGAGGATGTTGCGATTGTCGCGACACCAATCACTGGCGGTATCGCGGGTTTGTTTGCGCCGCCCATCGAATTTTTTGGACTAATGATTGACCGCTACGGCACGCCCAGAGCGTTTTATTACCTGTGTCTGACGGTGCTGATTATTGTCACTCTGGGGTATGCCAATCTGCTGCGTTCGCCTACCGGCCGCTCGTTTCTGGCAGTGCGTGACAGTGAGGTGTCTGCCCGCGCATTGGGTGTCAATGTGCCGCGCGCCAAAACCGTGTCCTTTGCCTTGTCCTGTGCTATTACCGGGTTGGCCGGGGCCTTATATGCGCATCAGGCACAGGCGGTGAACTACGAAAGTTTTCTGGTGCTGATTTCTATCACCTTGTTACTGCAGGTGGTGGTCGGCGGGTTGGGATCCATGCACGGCGCATTTTTTGGCGCGTTTGTGGTGGTATTGCTGCCACAGACTATTTCCATGGCACGCTCGTTTATCAATACCAACACACCGTTTAATCTGGGTGCCTACCCGGGCATGGACACGGCGGTGTTTGCGTTGATCATCTTGTTGATGATTATTTATGAGCCACGCGGCATTTATGGTATCTGGATACGACTGCGCACCTGGCTGGAGCTGTTTCCGCTGTACCGCAAAGGCATGTTCCGCCGCACCCGTACTTACCTGAAAACGGAGCGCATGCGATGAGCCTGTTGCAGGTTGAGGGATTATCCATCCACTTTGGTGGTGTTAAAGCCGTCGATAACATCAGTTTTACTGTGGAGCCCGGCGAGGTGTTCACCATTGTCGGCCCCAATGGAGCCGGCAAGTCCACCATCTTTAACCTGATCAGCCGGCTGTATGAACCTACGGCCGGGCGCATTGTGTTTGATGGTCGTGATATCACCCGCCTGCCGGCACACGACATTGCCGGTATCGGTATTGCCCGCACCTTTCAGAATATTGAATTGTTTGACCATTCCTCGGTACTGCAGAACCTGTTGATTGGACGACATTCGCGCCGTCGCACACGCTGGTATGAGGACATGCTGTTTTTGCCTAAAGTACGCCGCGCCGAACGTGAAGACCGCCGCATTGTTGAAGAGGTGATCGACTTTCTGGAGCTGGCGGCCTATCGCGACAAGCTCATCGCCGGATTGCCCTACGGTGTTCGCAAACTGGTGGAGATCGCCCGTGCCTTGTCATCCGAGCCCAAACTGATTCTGCTGGATGAGCCGGCTTCTGGCCTCAGTGTGGAAGAAACCATCGACATGGCGTGGTGGATCGAGGACATGCAAAAGGATCTGGGGCTGACCGTTTTGATGGTGGAACATGACATGAGCCTGGTCTCCCGCGTATCAACACGGGTGTTGGCAGTCGCCGAAGGTAAAGCGCTGGCGCTGGGCACCTCGGCTGAGGTGCAGGCTGACCCGAGAGTGATTGAAGCCTATCTGGGCAAGCAGGAAAACCATGAATAACGTGCTGGAAGTACGCAACCTGGAAACCTTCTATGGCCCGGTGATGGCGCTGCGCGGTGTGTCCATAGAAGTACCGCAGGGGCAGATTGTCACCATTCTTGGCGCCAACGGCGCTGGCAAAACCACGCTGATGAAAACCGTGTCCGGGGCGCTGTCACCCAACAAAGGTGTGATTCTGTTTCACGGCGACCGCATCGACGGCAAAGAACCCGATGAGCTGGTGAAAAAAGGTCTGGCGCATGTGCCGGAGGGCAGGGAAGTGTTTCCCTTCCTGACCGTGGCAGAAAATCTGGCCATGGGCGCCTACACGCGCAATGACCGCGTTGAAATCGCCAAAGACATTGAGATGGTCTATGACTATTTCCCCATCCTGCGTGAGCGGCGCAATCAGCCGGCCGGCACCATGTCGGGCGGCCAGCAGCAGATGTTGTCTATTGGCCGTGGTCTGATGTCTCGCCCGACGCTGATGTTGCTGGATGAACCCTCGCTGGGTTTGTCACCGCTGCTGGTGCAGGAAATTTTTACCATTGTGCGCCGCCTTAACCGAGAGCAGGGTGTCACCATTCTGCTGGTTGAGCAGAATGCGCAGGTGGCACTGCAGGCGGCAGATTATGGTTATGTGCTGGAGATAGGCCGGATTGTGATGGCCG
Organism: Gammaproteobacteria bacterium; assembly: GCA_947458495.1. Lineage (GTDB taxonomy): Bacteria > Pseudomonadota > Gammaproteobacteria > Pseudomonadales > Pseudohongiellaceae > Pseudohongiella. The sequence goes on from CANHAR010000124.1 coordinate 6,737, forward strand.
GCAGCGCAGAAAAATTACTCAATTCCGATGATATCCGCGAGTTCTACCTGGGTCACGGCAGCAGTGGTGACCGCGGCGAAAAACGCTGGAAACGCAAAAAGACCTGGCGCTGATATGAATAACACTGTGGATGATAAACCGATAGACATCGACGGCTGCAACACGCTGATTACGCTGTGGCGCAAGAACTGTCTGGCACGTGGCACGCGCATCGCGCACCGCGAGAAACACCTGGGCATCTGGCAGAGTCACAGCTGGCAGGATTATTACCAGCGCGCGCGTGCAGTCGGTAACGCCTTGCTGACCTTGGGATTACAGCGTGGGGAAGCGGCTTCCATCCTCAGTGAGGACAACAAGGAGTGGCTTTACTGCGATCTGGGCATTTGTGGTGCTGGCGGCATCAGCAACGGCATTTACACCACTGACAGCGCGGAACAGCTGGCCTATCTGATCAATGACAGTGGTTCGACTTTTTTGTTTGTGGAAAATGACGAACAGCTGGACAAGTATCTGGCGATCCGTGAGCGGGTGCCGGGCCTGCGCAAAGTGATTGTGTTTGAACGCGACGGTCTGCGCGACTTCAGCGATCCCATGGTGATGTTTCTGGATGAGCTCTATGCCCTCGGCGACACTGCGGACGCTGAACAACGCTTCAGCAGTGAAATCGCCAAATGCCAGCCAGATGATATCCGTATGCTGATTTACACCTCAGGCACCACCGGCATGCCCAAGGGCGCAATGATTTCGCACCGCAATATCCTGTTTCAGATCAAGTCTGTGGAAGGCATGCTGGATGTCACTGAGCAGGACGAACAACTGTGTTTCCTTCCGCTGTGCCATATCCTGGAGCGGCTGATCTCGGTAGAGATTCCCGTACATAAGGGCAGTACTGTCAACTTTGCAGAAAGCCCGGAGACAGTGTTTGATAATCTGCGTGAGGTGTCACCTCACACATTTACCGCAGTGCCGCGCCTGTGGGAAAAAATCTACAGCTCATTAAATAATATGCGAACTGACGCCACCGGCTTCGGACGCTGGGCATTTGATCAGGCGATTGGCGCCGGAATGGCATTTCAGGCCTCTGAAAAACCAACACTGCTGACAAAGTTGCGATACAAATTGTGGAATCTGCTGGTGCTGCGTAATGTGCGCGACCTGATTGGTATGGCGCGAATTCGCCGTGCCACCACTGGTGCGGCGCCGATTTCACCGGAGTTGATCCGCTGGTTTCACGCCATTGGGGTGCCGTTGTACGAAGGTTATGGCATGACCGAAAGTTCCGGGGTGATGACACTGAATACTCACACCCGTTATCAGATTGGCACGGTGGGTTATGCATTGCCGGGTACCGAGGTGCGCATCTCTGATACCGGTGAGATTCTGCTGCGCGGTGGCAACGTGTTTGCCGGTTACTGGCGCAAACCCGAAAAGACGGCCGAGGATATCCGCGATGGCTGGTTGCATACGGGGGACACCGGGCGCTTTGAGAATGACATGCTCACCATCACCGG
>CANHAR010000125.1 GCA_947458495.1 Gammaproteobacteria bacterium
CCAGAGCCGACAGACGGTTATGCTCTATCCGGTAAATTCGGGTGTTGTCGTATAACGCATGCAGGGGAATTGACACAACATCGGCTTCAGCCGGCAAATTCAGACTCAGCTCCACTACACTGCCCAAGGCCAGCACAGAATCGGCTGCCACTGAAAAAAATGCGTCAATGCCTCCTTGCCCGGGCTTGATATCGCCTGCCAGCCCAAGCAGTGTGAAATGCTCCCCGACAGCGGCATTTGCTGCACGTGCGCTGATAACCTGACTATTGTCCAGTGACTGACGCAGACGCTGTGCCTGATGCACAGGAACAGGAACTCTGATCTGCAGACTTTCAAAGTCTGCCAGCTTTAACAATTCTGCACCGCTGCTGATTCGATCACCGACGGCTACATCGATGCTCAATATCCGACCTGAAAAGGGCGCTGTCAGCTGCGTATATGACAAGTCAAGTTGTGCTCGCTGAACGCGCGTGAGCGCTTCGCTCACCGCCGCGTCCGCACGCGCAATCTGATGAGGAAAGTCTTTTATTTCCGCATGGTGACGCGCCAGTGTCATGGCGCGCTCATTAGCCTCTTGCAACACTTCGTCCAGCTGGGCGTCGGCGATCATGCGCTGTTCATGAAGGGAACCAAAGCGATCCCGCTTGGCTGTTGCCATCGTTGCCTGCGCCTCATGATGGCTGGTCAGTGCCTGGGCCAACTCAAACGCGGCCAACACGGAATCACGACTGGCCTGCGTCTGTCGCAGCGAAGACTCTGCCGCCTGCAAGGCCAACTTCAGCTCAGAATCATCGAGCAATACCATAGCATCACCGCGATTTACCCAGTCTCCTTCCCTGAATAACACGCTGGATACCGATCCGGGGATCGCCGTGCGTATCGTCGACGTCTGTTCTGACTCAATACGACCAATCACTTTCAGCATCGGCTCAAGGGCTTGCAGCGTTATGGCTTTATAACTAACCGGCCATTCCTTTTCAGGGACTACTTCTGGCGAAGCACTAGGCCCCGTTGCAATAATAAGTGCGCTTGCTGAAACAAAGGCGCCAAACACCAACACCCCTGCCAGACTTACACCCACATTGCGAAGTCTTGGCAACTGTCTGACAATCTGCGCTCTCTCAAACATGATCAATGTCCTTCTCGTATTTTTAGTCCGCCTGTACCAGGCATAACATTCGTAAACCGCGACTTCAGCCGCTCAACTATCACTATCATTGCGGGCACGACTAACAGTACCAGTGCCGTACCAAACGCCAGACCAAAACAAAGTGTGACCGCTATCGGCACCATGTAAATTGCAAGGCTGAAATTTTCAAACATCAACGGTGACAAACCAGCAATGGTGGTTAGCGAGGTCAGCAATACCGCCCTGAATCTTGACAACGACGCCGATCTCACTGCAGCAGTCAGACTGAGCCCTGCCTCCTGCTCGCGACGAAGGAAACTGACCAGCACTATCGAGTCGTTTACGATCACGCCAGACAGCGCAAAAAATGCCAGCATGGACATCGCGCCAATATCCACACCAATGACCCAGTGTCCGAAGATTGCCCCTGTCAGTGCTAACGGGATCGCCGACATTACAGCCAGTGGCCACAGATATGAACTGAACGACCATGCCAGAATAAGGTATATAAATATCAGCGTTAATGAACCACCCAACTGCATGGTTTCTAACAGCTGCTGATTCTGTAAACTACTGCCGCTCAGCTCGGAGCTTAGACCATATCGCTGGTTTAACTCTGGAAGCACCTCCGCCTGAACGCTGGCCAGAACACGCTCCGCATTGCTGATCTGGCTGTCAACTGAGGCGCTCACCATCACCGATAGAAAACCACCATTGTGATTGATGACGTCAATCCCGCGCCGGGTGGACAAATCCGCAATCAGCCCCAAGGGCACGACTTCTCCACCCGGTGTACGCACCGGGAATTGTTGCAGTGAGCTGATCTGATCGCGCTCGTTATCTGGCAACGTTACCAGCACCTCAAGCTCGGTGTTGTTCAAATTAAATATCTGCACCCGATTTCCGTAATAGGCACTGCGTAATTGCTGCCCCAGGCCTGTTGTCGTCAGCCCGAGTGCTGCCCCCTCGGTAGTCAGCGAAAAAATCATCTGATCCTTACCGTACGGCAGGTTGTCAAACACATTGCTTACTCCCTCGTACGATAGCAATACTGACTGCAGCTCTTCGGACGCTTGCTTCAAACTGTCAAGATTCTCACCGCGCAACACCAATGAAAGATCAGGACGGCCGCCATTGGCACCACCGCGCACTTCCAGAACCATTTGTTCTACAAAAGGTGGTTTGATAACCGATTGTTGCCATTGATTGACAAAACGCTGCGGATCAATCTGATATTCATCTTCCCAACTGTATTCAACTCGCATCGATGCGTATTGCTGACCAGTCTTTCGCTCTTGATTCAACTGAGCGGTGTTGTACCCTACGTAGTAACCATTGATGTTACTGCTGCCATGTTCCTCATTAATATCGGTCAGAGTTTGCTCAAGGTTCTGCATAAACGCCCGACGCTGTGCGTCACTGGCATCCATGGTGAAGCTCACATTCGCTTCCAGCATTTGCAAACTCATACCGGTGACAAAATTCAGGCCTACCCGTCCGCTGATCACCAAGCTTAGCGCCAGCAACACACAGCCAAATACCGTTAACAAGGTGCTGTATGGGCGCGCCAAGGCATAGTCAAGCATCGGGGCATAGACACGATCACGGAAAGAATAAAACGCCCGGTCAAAAGCTAAACGTGCAGATGGCTTGTGCTCACGTTTCATGCGACTGAAACTGTGTTTCAGATGACCAGGCAAAACCAGGAAACATTCAATAAGCGAGGCAATGATGACGCAGAACAACACCATCGGCATGGTTTGTATAACCGCGCCCATTTCACCGCCCGAAATAAGCAAGGGTACAAATGCAGCCAGCGTCGTCAACGAGGAGGTCACCACCGGCATAAACATACGCTTGGCAGCGCCAGAGGCAGCGTCTTCAGCCGAGTAACCCTGCTCAAACAAAGCGACTGCATCTTCACCCACAATAATCGCGTCATCCACCACGATGCCCAGCGCCATGATAAAAGTGATCAGCGCAAGAATATTGATGCTGCCATCAAACCAGTAGTAATAAAGCAGGGTTGCAAACAAGAAGCTGACCGGAATGCCCAGCATCACCCACCAGGCGGTTCGTGTATTCAGGAACACAAACAGTGTTAAAGCCACCAGCACAAGGCCAGACCAGGCATTGGAGAAGATCACCGCCAGCTGCTCTTTCAACAGCTTCCAAACTTCCTGATACACCTCGATTGTAATGCCTTCTGGCAAGCCGGCCCTGGTTTTATCCAACCACTGCTCAAGAGCCTGAGCCGAGGTGAGTGCGTCTGTGTCACTCAACCGGTACAGGTTCATTTCGATGGCAGGTTTTCCTTCTCTGGAAAGTTCGGCTTGCCCAGCGCGAGGGCGCTTTTCGATGGTCGCAATATCCCCAAGCCTGACCAGTTCATCCCCGGCGCCCAGCTGCAGTTGCAACTGCTCAAAACCCTGACTGTCACGGCGCTGTTCGATGGCACGCAACTGCATCTCGCCCTGGGCACGGGCAACCACACCCGCAGGCAAGTCTGCACTTCGCTGACGAATAGCAGAGGCAACATTATCCAATGTTGTATTGAGTGCCATCAGGTTGGCACTGGAGACCTGAATAGCCATTTCCTCTTCAGGCAGGCCAACAAACTCTATGCGTTCAACACCGATGTTAAAAAGTTCGCGCTCAAATTGGCGTGCCATTGGCAGCAATTCCTGGATACTGCTGCCGCCCGTCAATAGCAAAGAAGCAATCTCTTCATAGCGCGTGCCGCGTCGGGCGGTGACAGGCTCCATATCTGCAGGGAGATTTCTGACCTGAGCGATACGGTCGTTGACATCTTCTAGCGCTTTGCTCAGATCAGCATCAAACGTGAATTCCAGATCGATGCGCGATTGGCCTTGTGTGGTGGTGGAATAGACCTGCTGCAGATTATTGAGCGTGGTCATTTGTTGCTCTATGGGCGCAACAATAAGCTTCTCGACATCCTCGGCAGACGCACCCGGCCAACGTACAAACACCAGAATGACGGGTGACTGCACGGACGGATCCAGTTGAGTGTTGATTCGACTACCTGCCCAGATTCCGGAGAGGATCATCATGATCATCACCAGATTGGCTGCCACTTTGTGGCGTGTGAAAAGGTCTATCAGGCTATGACTTGTCATTTAATGGCACTACCATGTGGCGTTGTTATGTCAGAGCAAAATATTGCTTAACAACACCAATACACGAATCGTGCCAATAACTATCTTATTGTTATATATGGTTATTTATTTGTCATTAACAATTACATTCACAAACAACCGGCGAATTTCACCATTGTTTGTTTTACCTCACCACCTACAGAAAATCCAGTGATCTGGCCCGATAATGCGGATTTTAGTGCCCCGATTATTGGTAACCTTTGGCCTGCAATTCAAACAGCGTGGCATACTGACCACCTAAAGCCAGCAAGTTACTATGATCACCCTCTTCCAGAATTTTGCCCTGATCCATCACAAGGATATGGTCAGCAATGCGTACCGTAGAGAATCTGTGCGAGATGATTATTGAGATCCGATTGCCCGTCAATTCGCGAAAATGCGCAAAGATTTCGGCTTCTGCTTTGGCATCGATTGCTGCGGTAGGCTCATCCAGTATGAGTACTTCCGCGCGGCTGCGCATAAACGCGCGCGACAGCGCTATCTTCTGCCATTGGCCACCAGAGAGTTCCTTACCATCGCGGAACCAGGTTCCAAGCTGGGTGTCGAACTGCGCCGGCATGTGGCGGATAAAATCAGCAGCCAGGCCTTTTTCGGAGGCGATCTCAACCAGGTCTTTCTCGCCCATAAAGTCCTTGTCGCCAACTCCGATGTTTTCACCTACCTTAAGTTGATAACGCGCAAAATCCTGAAAGATCACGCCGATTTTTTCGCGCAGCGCATCAATATTCCAGTCCTGCAGATCGACTCCCTGAAACAGGATACGCCCATGTGTTGGGGTATAAAGCCGCGTCAGCAATTTGATGAGCGTGGTTTTGCCAGATCCGTTTTCACCAACAATTGCCAGGCTTTCGCCGGCACGGATATGCAGGCTGATATTGTCCAATGCGGGTGTATCGCTGCCCGGGTAAAAAAAACTGACCTGCTCAAAACGAATTCCATCCTGCGGATCCAGCCCCTGCGTGACATTGCCGGTCGGCTCCGGCACGTTATGCCCCAGATACTCGGTCAGATTGGACAAATACAAGTTGTCTTCATACATACGGTTGATCGATGCAAGACAACTGGTTACCGCACCTTGACCCTGACGGAACACCGCAATGTACATAGTCATCTGCCCCAGCGTGATGGCGCCAGCGACGGCTGCAAACGCGACCCAGCCATACGAAAAATAGAATGCAGCACTGGCAATGAGACCGAGCACATATCCCCAGAATCCGCGGCGCAGCACCAGGCTTCGGTCTTCGACGTAAATGTTGTTAAAAATATCGATGTATCGCTGCAGGAACAGCCGGCCCAGCTGCATGAGCTTGACCTCTTTAACGCCGTCCTCTCGCGTCAACACCATTTCCAGATAAATCTGCATACGCCGTTCAGCCGAGCGGCGACGCTGATTGCGAAAGGCTTCTCCGGAGAAGCGAGCTTCAGCAACAAATGCCGGCACACCGGCAAATCCCAGCAGCAGCACGGCCCAGACCGAAAATTGCCATAACAGAAATCCATAACTGACCAGTGAGATGCCATCTCTGATCAGGTCAAACGTGGCAATGACCAGACTCAGCGGGCGACTCGACGCTTCACGCCGGGCACGTACCAGCTTGTCGTAGTACTCTGAATCTTCAAAGTTGGACAGCTCCAGTGTCAGCGCCTTCTCCAGAATCATCACGTTCACTTCATTTCCCAGCAGCACCCTGAGAATAGACTGACAAACGCTATTGATCTTGAGTGCGCCCGTCATTAGTACAACCAGCCCGGCCTCTATCAGCACGTAACGCAGCAGGTCAGATTTCGCCAGTTCGCGCGATTCACCCTCGGCCTGAATTGCCGTCACCACAGCATCAACAATCAACTGGCCAACCCAGGCAATCGCGGCCGGCAACAATCCGGCAAACAAGGTGGCCAGCGCCATGACAATGGTCAGCGCAGGGCTGGCGCGCCAGACAATCTCAATGGCGATGCGGCTGTACTTGAACACCGACGCAAAACGCGTCAGCCAGGCAAACGAAGGAAAGGCAGGCAGGGTTTGTTTCAAAATTGACTTCTTTTTATCGGGTTAATGTCCGCGGCTGTTGTATAACTGCCGCGGACATTGGGCAAGCAGTTTACGGCTTCATCAGTTTCAGCAATATACGATCGGTGTTACGACCCAGACTTTCATCAAACGGACCCGCAGTACGCGGATCGCTGTCGACGTACAGCGCGTCACTGACGCCAACAACATAAAACCCGGCATCGGTTGCAGCCTTTGCAACAGTATCCAGCGGGATACGGTGCAATGCAGTGTTGTCAGCGCCCAGATTGCCACGGTGATCTGCGATACCCAGAATGCCACCAGACTTTAGCGCCTCTTTGATAGCGGCCAGCATGGCCATGGCATTATCAGGGTTGGCATTGTACACATCGTGAAAGTTAAGGTGAGTGATCGCCAGATCCACGCTTGCGGGCGCAACGCCCAACTGATCAAAGGTATTTTCAACGCGCTCAACATTATTCAGACGACCGTTCACACGGTTATTAACTGTTTCTGCAGTAGTGCCACGCGCCAGTGAGGCTGGATTGTTGTGCATCAACACCTTACCCTGCGGGCCAACTGCATGAGACAACACTTCTGTATACCAACCGCCGGAAGCCATCACGTCCATGACGGTCATGCCTTCTTCGAGCCCCAGAAAGCTGAGCACTGCAATCGGTTGACGGGCGGCATCCAGGGCCTTGTCAGCATCACTGCGCTCTGCGGAGTTAAGTGCAGCAGCCAGACGTACTTCATCAATTGCAAAGGCCTGCCCGCACATGAGCGCTGCGGCAGCCAACACGCTTATCAGTTTTTTCATTTTTATGACTCCATTTACCGTTGTTTTTAATCTGTTTTCTACAAATCAGGCCAATAAATCACCGGTTCGACACCGGGCAACAGCATAGGGGAAAAGCCATCATCAATACAGAGTTGATTCATAAAGCTCAAACCTTTGCACCCATAGCTGCCCTGATGAGCTGGTTTTTTATCGTCGGGCTGTGCTCTATTGCACGCATCCCGGCATTACGCAGCCACCTTATCGGCAAAGGTTGTTCGGCATAAAGGCGTTTGAAGCCTTCCATCAGCAACATCATCGACATATTGTGAGGCTTCCTTTCACGCTGATACCGTGCGAGCAACAGCGGATCTGCCGGATCACGTCCTGTTGACTTAACCCGCTGCAGCTCGTCTGCCAGCACCTTAACATCAGCCAGCCCAAGATTGGCGCCCTGACCGGCCAGCGGATGGATGCTGTGCGCTGCGTCACCGATCAGTACCACCCGTTGACGCACATAATCCAACGCATGGCGTTGACGCAGCGGGAAGCTGATGCGCTGACTCGAGTGCATGACCTCACCCAGCCAGTGTTCACTGGCTAGTGACAGTTTTTTGCAAAACTCTTCGTCTGACAGTCTCATCAGCGATTGTGCCACCTCCGGCAACACTGACCACACCACAGAACACCACTGTCCCGAATGTTCACCGGCTGACGCCAATGGCAAAAACGCCAGAACGCCCTCATCCATAAAAATCTGCCTTGCGCACTGCTGATGCTGTTTTGTGGTTCGCACGGAACATACAATCGCTTCATGCTCATAGTCCCATTCGCGCGTTTCAAACCCGGCCAGCTGGCGCAACGGGGATTGAGCGCCATCGGCTGCGATCACCAGCCGGGCAAAGAGTTGACGGCCGTTTTCAAGGGTCAACAGGGCAGCATCTGCAGCATTGTGCAGCGTCCTAACATTGGCGGGAATCAGGCAATCAAGCGCAGGCTGGCGGATCAATTGTTCATGCATCGCGGCAACAATCACGCTGTTCTCCACAATGTGCCCAAGTACAGGCGCGTGAATTTCAGCTGCACAAAAATGGATATCCGCCGTGCCATCCGCCTCGCGCACGTGCATGCGTGTGTA
>CANHAR010000126.1 GCA_947458495.1 Gammaproteobacteria bacterium
ACACAAGACAATCTGGGCATACGCGGCCGGGTGGCGTCTGTCGCTGGCCTTGATGAAAACGATGTGATGGTTCATCCATTTTATCTGGGCGGCGGCTTTGGCCGTCGGCTGCCGATGTCGACTAACACCATCGACCAGGCGACCTTGATTGCCCAGCAGTTTGATGTACCCGTGCAGACCTTGTGGAGTCGCGAAGAAGACACGCGCCAGGATTATTATCGCCCGGCGGTCAGCAGTCGTTTCCGCGCAGGTTTTGACAGCAATGGCACACTGGTCGCGTGGGAAAATGCCTATATCGGCCAGAACGAACCTCTGGAAGCGGCACACCTTGCTTACAGCGTCCCCAACCAAAAGATTGACTATGTTGACAGCCCGACCCATGTGCCCTTTGGCGCATGGCGCAGTGTTGCCCACTCACAGCACACCTTTTTCCTGGAATCATTTACCGACGAACTGGCGTGGAATCGTCAGCAGGATCCCCTGGAATTCAGACTATCTTTGCTAGCTGACAAACCGCGGCACGCACGTGTGCTGCGCGAAGCAGCAACCAGGGCCGGCTGGGGAACACCTGCGCCGGAAGGCCGCGCACGCGGAATCGCATTGCAGGAAAGTTTTGGGAGCATCGTCGCTGAAGTGGCAGAGGTTTCATTGACCGCAGAGGGCCGTGTGCGTGTGGAAAAAGTGACCTGTGCCATTGATTGTGGCCGTGTAGTGCACCCGGATAATGCCGCATCGCAAGTTGAAAGCGGGATCATTTATGGTCTGACGGCAGCACTCTACGGTCAAATCAGCATCGAACAAGGGCGCGTCAAGGAAAGTAATTTCCACGATTATGAGATGCTGCGTCTTTCCGAATCTCCCGATATTGAAGTGGTGCTGTTGGAGTCTGACGGTGCCCCGGTCGGTGGTCTTGGTGAGCCCGCAACACCGCCAATTTCAGCTGCCGTCAGCAATGCCTTGTATGCGCTAACTGGCCAGCGAGTTCGCGAACTGCCATTGAAAAACTATCAGTTCCTGCCACCTCCCGTGGAGCGTGGCGCCGTTGATGCATAGCAGACAGCCTGGTGTATGTGCAGACCCTTGGTCTTCCACGCACTAAGGCCTGACATACACGCAGGTCTGATATACACGCAAAAAAAACGGCCAATGATTATTGGCCGTTTTTTTGTTTCCGGGAAGACTGATTGTTACTGGATAAAGGCGTCCTGGTTCATCATGTTGGCCTGCACCATAAATTGACTGAACTCTGCATGTTCCAGCCCGCCGGTTTTATCCCTGTCCATCAGGGTAAATGCCAGCGCCAGCGCCTGTCGTGCCCGCTCGGGCATTTCGTCAACTGCAACCTTGCCATCCATATTCAGGTCCATAAAACCCATGGCGAGGGAAGTGATGTACTCCTCAACATTGATTTCATGGTCATTCTCTTGGGGTTCGGCATAACGGAACGATACACCGCCGTACAACATCTCTTCCCAGGTCTGCTCTCCAAAACTGACATCAACCGCCGGATCAGGATTACTCAGATTGGCTGTAGAGTTGTCATAGGTAGTCCTATGGATGATTTTTGTACCGGCCGGCGCGATGATTGGCTCTTCAAACTGGAAGTATCGCTGCCAGTTGAAGTCATAGTTGGGCACCGACAACACCAGCTCCTCGCGGCCATCAGGATACTGAATCGAGAATTCAGACGCGCGTCCCCTGTAATGTGCATGAGGGAACAAACTGTAGATCACCGCATCACGCAAGAATGTGTAGTAAGCGGTCTCCTGGTGTTCTGCAGCGCCAGATGGAATGTCGAGGTCTACGTTCAGGATTGAGTAATGCTGCAGTACGTGTTCGGGCGCTTCGTCGGCAAAATACAGACCTATTTTGGTCTGATCGCTGGTCTCTCGTCCGAATGTGGTGTAGTGCATCTGGGTATAAAACGAGCTGCCTGCCGGCACAAACACGCCGGTGCCTTCCGGATACACATACGTATCGTTACCGGGTACAAACGTCATCAACTGTGGCTGGAACAATGAATTTCCACTATCCCCCATGCCGTTACCACCAGAGCTTGGACCAAATGTTGCAATTGCATGATGCACAACCTGTCTTTCACCAGGCGCTATCTGCACTGCCTTGACCCACACATCGCGGTCCAGCGTGTTAGGCACTTCGAAGAACTGATAATCCAGCATGCCGGTTGCAGGGATGTCAAACTCTGGCAACGTAACAACCAGGTCTGGTTCACCCATTGACCACTCCGTCAGCTGAGCATCTACCTGAGTTAACAGGTCATCGCCATCACCCCGCGGCGCACCGGCATCTATCCACGACAGCAGCTGTTGCTTCTCTTCGACAGACAGGCTCATGTCATGGACAAACTCACCAATTGCAGGATCAGCATGCCATGGCGGCATGCGGCGGGTGAGCACGGTTTCACGAATCATGGGGGAAAAACCCTGCACCATCGCGTGATTGGTCATGGCCCAAGGCCCGATACCGCCAGGTCGGTGACATCCAGCGCATTTTTCCATGAGCATCGGCGCTACTGTGTCACTGTAACTGACATCAACGGGGACCGCGTGCTGCGGCAATGGCTCGGAAGTAGTCATTTGTGTCAATTGTGCTGCAGGGACTTCGCCAGCAATCAGGCTTTGCAAGGAAGCCGCCAGATTCGGGTGCACCGCTACTCCTGATTCATCCAGCGCAGACCCCCTGTACACGATCTCCCAACGCTGAGGATTGATCAGCAGCGTTTCGCCTGCATAACGCAAGCCCAGGGTTGCCGACACCATTCCGGCATCATCCTGGAGAACCGACTGCTCAATGGAATTCGCATTTGCGAATTCCATCAACGTCTGCCGGTTAACACCGGGCTCTGGATTTATCAAAGCAAAGGCAACGCCGCTGGCTTGGGGGTCAACGCTATCCAATAGTGTGGTCAGGGACTTGAGGGCATAATCTGACCCAGCCACGCTGGACATGAGCAAAACTGCCGGGCGCTGGCCATAGTAGTGCAGATTAAATGCCTTACCCTGCTGATCCAGCAGCGTAAAATCTGCTGCGCGGGTGACATCTGAATTCAGCTCACTGGCCTGCGCATGGGAAACCAAGGCAGACAGCCCCACGAGCAGGCTGGCAAATAAATTTCGGTGGAATTTGGACATAATTACCTCTGTCGCCGGAAGATGATAAAGCGGCCGCTAAAAAAGTATCGGGGAGATACGTTGGCATTGAACAACTGGTTCAATGCCAAGTCAATCGGCCAGAAGTAACCCGCTGTGCACAACGCTCTCAGACTGATTGATTTCCCGAGAGTTTGTAGTTCTCCTGAATGAAATTCCCCAGCATGGAGAATTCATCCTGACGCGTGCTGGCCTTGCGCCACACCAGTCCGATTTGCCGTGAGCTGCCAGGCTCCATGGGCGTAGTTTTGATACGGGTGTTTTTTAACAAACTTGAGTTCACTGCCATTTCCGGCAGATAGGTAATGCCGAGATCCGCGTCAACCATCTGAACCAGCGTCAACAATGAGGTTGCTGTGATACTACTGACTTTATCGACATTTTTTATGTTACAGGCTGACAGGGCATGATCACGCAGGCAATGTCCATCCTCGAGCAGCAAAATGCTATCGCTTGGCAACTCGTTCAGATCGTAATCGCCCCGGCATATCAATGCGCTGTTCTGTTGGTGAGCGAGGAAAAACCTATCCTCAAGCAGCACCATATCGGTGGTATTGCGTAAGTCGTACGGCAGTGCAATCAGAATCAGGTCGAGCTCGCCATCCATCAACCGCTCATAAATCCGTTCCGTTAGATCCTCTTTCAGATATAACTTGAGATCGGGAAACTTCGCGCGAAGCGCCGGCAGAAGTTGCGGCAGCAGAAAGGGAGCAATCGTTGGAATCACACCCAGCTTCAGAGGACCTGTCAACGGCAACTGATTGCCTTTTGCCATTTCCACCAGATCTTCAAGTTCTCTGAGCACCACCCGAGCTTGTCTGGCAACGTCTCGTCCAAGGCTGGTGACAGTGACGTTTTTATTCGTCCTGTCGACGAGCTGGATATTCAGCATATTCTCCAGCTCCTTTATCGCCACGCTGAAGGCCGGCTGTGACACAAAGCAGGAATCAGCTGCTTTTCCAAAATGCTCGTATTGTTCAAGGGCAACAAAATACCTGAGCTGCTTGGTAGTTGGGAGATGGGTCATCAAAGAACCTCCGATTTAGAGACGGATACTGCCAGCTGAAACTAACAACGACCTGACAATCGATCACATTTATCACTTTAATGCATATAATTCATTTTATCTATGGCGTAGGCATCCCCAGACTCTGCGGCATCCAAATCACTCGAATGCTCTTTGCGTCTATTGTTTTGCGCTGGAAGGTTATCGCTTTAATCAAATACCTCCTGTCCGGCTTGGTGCCCAAAACATAAGGCGGCCTTTTTTGGCAATCCCCCCATGGATTCTGCTGCGAACTTCACCCGCCTACAGCCACCTCACAAAATACTGTTATACTCGCGCCGGTTTGAATTTCTGATAGCGACGATGGGTGACAGCAGATGCTTATAGACACCACGATGCGTTTTAGCGGGTCTGCTCTTGCCAGTAGACTCATGACAGGAGCACAACCGCATCATAATTATGAGCGACGACGTCCTCGCTCGTTGTTTTGTGCCGCGCTGAGTTGCGCATGCCTAGCCACAACGCCGCTTGCAGCCATTGCGCAATCAGCCCAACTGAGTGTCTGGCAGGGCGAATGGCAGGTCGAAGCCACCACCTTTACACTTAGGGTAATCACTGAGGGCAATCGTTTTTTTATCGAACCCGTACGTCCGCTCGGCCTTGAATGGACGAGCACTAACGGCACTATCGATGGCAATACCGGCACCATTCAAGTCGAGTATCAGGGAGTTAGCGCACAGGTCATGGTGCAGTTGATCTCTGACAGCAGCGCGATTGTCCGCTCCTTATCATGTCAACCGGACTACCATGTCATCTGTACGCTGGTACAGAACCAACAGGCTTTGTTTATCAAATTGAAAAATGCTGCTAACCAAGCAGAATTGCGCCTGGATTAACAGCCTGATGCCTTGCGCAATTGAGATCAGACCAGATCACGCGCACTGTTGATGCAACGGCCTACAATGCCATATTCAATCGCTTCATCGACCGACATCCAGTAATCACGATCCGTATCTTTTGCCACCCGCTCCACGGGTTGCCCCGTCTCACTGGCGATTAACTGATTGATTCGCGCCTTCATCTTTACGATCTGTTCTGCCTGAATTTTGATATCTGAGGCGCTGCCGCGAGAGCCACCTGACGGCTGATGAACCAGAAACCGGGTATTTGGCAACGCAAATCGATGCTCTTTGTCCGCGGCCAGGTAAATTGTCGTGGCCGCGCTGGCAACCCATCCAGTACCAACCACACGCACAACCGGTTCGATAAACTTGATAATGTCATAGACGACATCACCCGACTCGACATGCCCGCCTGGCGAGCTGATATAGATGGTGATGGGATCATTACTCTCCGCCGCCAACGCCAGCAATCTCTCGGTGATGTTTCTCGCCAGCCGCTCGTTGATATCTCCAAAAACAGTGACAGTGCGCGCCTTAAACAGCTTTTCGTCCAACATTCGATTGGATGTCGGGCTTGGTGTCTCGTTAGCAGACAGATTATGTTGCATTCATTTTCTCCGGAACTATGCTTTTTGGTCAGGGTGAGACTCAGGCCCCAGCCCGTTGAAGCTTATTAACAGTTGTGGCAGCAAGGTCAGCGCACCGACCAACGCCACCAGCATGGCAATACTGGTCAACAATCCAAACACAATCGTCGGGATAAAATTTGACAGCACAAGAATAGAGAAACCCGCCACAATAGTGAGTGACGTAAAGTACATAGCTCGAGCGATGCTGCCATGACAGAAATACATCGTGGCTTTGTAGTTGCCAAGCCTGTGGAACTCACGGCGAAAGCGGTGTACGTAATGAATGGTGTTATCCACACCAATACCGACCGAAATAGCCGCGATGGTAATGGTCATTATGTCTAGCGGTATGCCCAGCCACCCCATCATTCCAAGCACCAGCGCAGCGGCAATGATGTTGGGTATGATACACAGCACGGCGATTCGTATTGACTGGAACAGCATCAGGAACATCACCATGATGACCGCTAGAACCACACCCAACGTCAGAATCTGAGACTGGTAAAGGCTCTGCAGAACATTGTTGTAGAGTACCAGCGTGCCGGTTACTTCCACCTGCTCAGGTGTTAAACCAAAGTTATCTTGCAGCCCTTCGCGCACTTCACGGATCAACTGGTCACGATTCAGCTCAGGGTCTGACTCAATGACACGAATGTTAAACCGCGCCTGGTTGTGCTCAACTGATAAAAACGGATTGAGAACGGTTGTACGCAGGGTTTCCGGAAGCATGGTATACAGCAGCGCCCAGAGAAAACTATCGATGGGTTCGCTGCCATTTAATTGCTCAGCAAGCTGAACAACAGCACCAAAGGACAACACCTTGCCGGTGCGAGGATGATCATCCAGAAACTCGTGCATCTGCTTGATCTGGTCCATCTTGTCGGAGGTAAACCAATAAGCATCGCTAGTGTCTTCTTCAAAGCCGTCGTCAAAACCATCATCCAGTGCCGGTTCATCGGGCAAATTGACCAACACATCAAAGGATAATGTTCCACCGAGCTTGTCGTCGAACAGCTTCATTCCCTTGTAGATTTCAGTGTCCTCTGCAAAGTAGTCGATAAAACTGTTTTCAACTTGCAGGCGGGAAATACCTACCGCGCTGACAACAAAAACCAGTGCAAAAATCCATAACAACTGGTTGCCGGCGCGATCGGTGTAGCGGGCGAGCATATTGGTGATGCTAAAGCGCGGGGTATCTGATTTGACAACATCAGGCTCTGCAGGTAGCAGACTCATCAACGCCGGGAATAACAGGAATACCACGGCCAGTGCGGCGAAAACACCTATGACCATGATCCATCCAAAAGAAATGATGGGTGTAATTCCACTGACCACAAGCGAACCGAACGCCACCATTGTTGTGAGTGCGGTATACAGACAGGGCTTGAACATCACCAGCACGGAATGCTTCAGCAAGCGCTTATGGTCTGTAAAATGCCTTGTCGCCCTCAGTTCCCGATAGCGCACAATCAGATGCACGGCCAACGAAATAGTGATGATCAACAGCAGGGACATAAAATTCGACGACACCACCGTGACCCGCCAGTCCATCAGTCCCAGTATGCCCACCACAATAATGCCTGCAAACGCACAGCATACCAGCGGCAGTATCACCCAGCGTTTACGCCGGAAAATCAGTCCCAATGCAATCACAATGAAGGCAAACACCACAATACTGAAGGTCGCCAGATCACTGCGCACAAACGTCACCATATCATCGGCTATCATCGGCGCGCCGCCCAGGTAAAGAACAGCCTGATCCTGATAGTTGGCGAGAATAGCGCGGATGCTGTTAATGTCCTCGTGTCTCAACTCTGCTGCTGAATTGCTGTACGCATCAAATGCAGCACTGACTGTGCTCAACTCCAAGGACTCCTCAGCATTCAGTCCTTCAAGATTGAGTTTGTTGCGAAGTTCAGTGCGCCGATTGATCAGTTCAATGTAGCGAGTATCCATAAAAAAGCTGACCAGAATCGCTCCGGTGCTGCCATCAGGACTGATCACCGCGTTACTGAAGACTGGGTTTGTCATCAACTCTTCACGCATGGCTTGCGGATCCTGCCCCTCATCCAGAACAGTCAGGTAATCCTCAGATATACCGGTTAGAGGGGTGTCTCCAAACACAGGAACATTCAAAAGGCTGTCAACCGACTCAACACGTTCCAGCGCCAATAAATCTTGCCGAATGGCTGCCATGATGGCCAGCGATTGCTCACTCAGCAAATCCATACCGCGAGGCTGAAAAGCAATGGTTACCGAGTCGCGAACGCCGTATCGCTGGTTGATCACACGGGAGAACTCAAGATCCCTGTCATCTTCCATCAGCAGGGAATCGGCTGAAACGTCAAGCCTGAAGTTCTGAGCATACCAACCGAACCCGCCGGCCAGCACCAGCAACAGACCAATGACCAGCCATGGCCGATCAAATACCAAAGCACAATACACACGGGAAATCATTGAAGACATAACACTAATCCATCATTCCGACAGGGTTAACGCAAGTGCT
>CANHAR010000127.1 GCA_947458495.1 Gammaproteobacteria bacterium
AGGCTCAACCACCCAAGAGGTCCGGTACTCGCCTTTAACCCGCCCAAAACTGGTGCCCGGATCAATCCAGAATGCGTTATAACCACGCCCCATACCCAGATCAGATCCATCCAGCAATTCGCCCTGTTGCAGATTGTCATCGGTGGCCAGACGGACATTCTGAGGATGTTGCGCGGTAATACTTTCAAGTTCTTCCGGCGGAATCACCAACGATGGGTATTGCGGAGAGCGCTGCAGATCGGTGATCGATGCATTGCTCCAGATGCCCTGAAAGTCAGGCTTGCCATCGGGCGTGCGCGGAGGCTCATAGCCCGGCTCTTGGGCCAGCGCGGTCAAAGGAGCACCAAGAATCCCGAACACAAGGACAAGTGAGGGCAGCATACGGTGCACAAACTGCCGGCGTACGCCAATCAAGTTGCCCGATCCCGAATGAGTGTGTACTTTGCCGGCAACGCTTCTCATGACCCTGAATCCTCTTTAATAATTATTGTTGGGGAGCACGCGGAAAAATTAAACCACTGCGACATCTTTATCAAGTCGCACCCACTGCCAGACTTAAAATTACAAATGCGACCATACGACAGATAGCGCCCCATGAACAGCGGTTGATACCCTGCAACGCATGCGCGTATCATGAGCCGGCATAACTCGTTACCCAGACAGATTTTTTGTATCGTGTTTCACTTCAGGAATCCAGAACATGTTGGTAAGTCGGTTCGTATTGCGCGCGTTTTGTCTCACATTGGCAAGCTCCGTCGGGTTTGTCGGATGTACGCAGGAATCACCGGAGCCGATTGCAGCAACAGATGCAGAGGCATCCGTCTATAACCTGACCATGGATACCACCGAATTTATGGCGCATGTGCTGGAGCCAATGGCTGATGTGTTATGGAAATCTGCCGGCTGGATTCTGGATGAAAACGAAGGCTATTACGAACTGTATCCCACCGATGACGAGAGCTGGCTGAATGTTCACAACCATGGCGCCATGATCGTTGAAGCGGGCAATCTGATGTTACTGCCAGGCCGAGCTCAAGATGGCGCATGGACAACCTATGCACAAGCAACCAGTGAGGTCGGCCTGCGGATCATGAGCGCCGCTGACGCACAGAATAATGAGGACCTGTTCCAGGCGGGCGCACAGCTTTACAGTGTTTGCACAGCCTGTCATCAAGCGTACAACCCTGAAATCCTGACACGATTTACGCCCGGCGGCCTGACTGAGTAACCGTTCAGACTGCCCGAACTGAGAGAAAAATCATGTTGAACCGTCAACAAATGTTGCACGGCGCTTTGTTGGTGACGGTACTGCTGCCTGTGACGGCCATTGCTCATAGTATTGCTGGCGGCGATGCTGACTTTGTGACCTCCAATGCCGGTGCCGCCGCAGGACCATTCATCTATCTTGGTGCCAAACACATGGTCACCGGATATGATCATTTGTTGTTTCTGGCCGGCGTTGTGTTTTTTTTGAACAGACCCTGGCACATTGTGCAGTATGTTTCGCTGTTTGCACTGGGGCACAGCCTGACGCTTTTAGCAGGGGTGCTGACCAATATCAGCATTAACGCCTACCTGATTGATGCCATTATTGGATTGTCGGTGGTGTACAAAGCCCTTGAAAACATGGGCGCGTTTAACTCGCTGGGGCGGTGGCGCCCGGATACGCGTTGGGCAGTTTTTGTATTCGGCTTGTTCCACGGACTTGGATTATCGGCTAGTCTGCAGGAATTGAACTTGCATCCTGACGGTCTCCTGATCAACCTGATCAGCTTCAATGTGGGCGTTGAGTTGGGCCAGTTAACCGCACTCAGTATGATCGTCATCGGCTTCAGCTTGTGGCGTCGCCATCCCGGTTTTCAGAGCATGGCCTTTACCAGCAATGCCATCCTTATGATGGCTGGTTTCACGCTGATGATGTATCAGTTGACCGCCTGGCAGTTAAACGCCTGACATAAGGAAGCCCGGCGGACGCGCACAGATAACTTGATGGAGGCTAATGATGAGCGAAGAACAGAATCCCGCAAACAATCAACGTAACCTGGCAGTCGCCATCAGCGCCGCGCTGGTTGCAGGAGCGGCAATTTTTACCGCAATCATTCTGCCGGCAGAATTCGGCAGAGATCCGCTGGGAACCGGAAGTTTATTGGGTTTAAGCGGCATGACACAAACCACTGCGGACGCTTTGCACCCGCAGCTGGAATTTCATAAGAACGATGAAGTCGAGTTTCTACTGGAGCCGTTCCAGTCACTTGAGTACAAGTATCTGATGGATATGGGGCAGGCCATTGTGTTCAGCTGGTCTGCGGATGGTGAACTGTATGTTGATCTGCACGCCGAAAATCTGACCGTCGAGGATGCAGAGGAGACCTATCTGCAGGGCGTCATCTCCCAACAAATGGGTACTTATGAAGCCGGCTTTAATGGCATGCACGGCTGGTTCTGGGAGAACCGCGGCTTTGAGACCGTCACTCTACGACTAAAAACGTCAGGTTTCTTTGTAAATGCCACGGAATATCGGGGCGGTGGCACCAGCGACCGATCCCCTCCACCCGTCTTGTAAGGCAGGCGATTTACCGAGTTGCCATATGGCAATTCTCACATGACTCATATAAAGCATTGTTCAGTTCTTCCAGCGCGGCCAGATCTTTATTCTGCGCCGCCTTGTAAGCAGCTACCGCCGCATTGCGCATCAACAGGCTGTCTCGCAGCCATTGTTCCTGAGCTTGGACATAACCTGGCAGTAACAACAGATTAGCCGACTCAGCAAGCATCAAGGTCTGATTCTCCAGTCGTCGCCAGTCCTCATCTGTTTGTGGTGGTGTACGTGCGACATAAAAAACAGCATCTGAGCTTGGCTGCACAATGCGGGTCATCATCTCCGACAGGTTTGTTGTTGCGTGTGGCGAGGCTAAGTCTGCGGCTGATACCAGTTTCCCAGCCATCACAGAACCCAGCACAACAGCAATCACAAGTGACGGGCATCGTCGAATGCCTATTAGCACCCTTGCAACGCTCAGACTGCATTGACTACCCATAGTGCCCTCTGAGTTAAACAAACAGGTCTAAATTGCTAAAAATTACCACATAAAAAAAGCGCCTGATTGACGATGATCAACCAAGCGCTTTTTATGGACCGGGTTAAAAAACACCCTTTAAACCTCTGCCGAGGCAGGAAGCATGATCAGGTATTAATTGGCATCCGTATCAGCACCATCTTCTGGTGCGCCGATACCTGATGAACCCATGAACAGTTTGCGACCATCCGGGAAGGTAATGTCACGGCCGTTTGCGCGGCAAGCTGGTGTGCACAGACGGTCTTTACTCTGGTACCCGGTTACAACAATCTCGGTACCAATTTCAAGAGAACCGCGGTTGATTCCACGACGCAGCAACGTGTTGGGTGTACCACCTTCTGCCATCCAGATCTGCTCTGAACCATCTTCGTTGGTGTGACGCAGGTGAATCCAGGAGTGCGGGTTAATCCACTCTACTCGGGTGATCGGGCCACGCAATGCGACTGGCAGGTTGGCATCAAATTCAGCGGAAAACGCGTGGTGAGCGGTTGCCGGTGATTGCATTCCTATGGCAGCGATGCCACCTACAACTGCGACTGCAGCTACTAGCAATTTCATTTTCATACAATTTCCCCTGTTCAATTAGCTATTCTGAGTTCGATTCTACACCAGGTAACAGACCTCATCCAACGCGGATTTGGTCTGCCTGACGACTATCACCGTTGTCTTGTCTCATTATCCGGTGCCAGCCTTAACATTGTCTTAACGTAGCGGACTTATCCCGTCACGGAACTCCTGTCACGGAACTCCTGTCGCAAACCTACTGCCCCAGCGAACCTGCCTTCGATCAGCCGCCTTCAAACGCCTTTTATTCTGTTCATCCTTACTACTGCGCGTGCCCTACTGCAAGAGGATATGCAGCGTCCTTTACCTTTTCCGTGGGTTTGTTGATCCGTCATAAATTTTGATCAACAAACCCTGACAGGGTGAAAGTTTTCAGAACGGCATCGTCATCCCTTCAATGGGCTGTCCCTTACGGAAGCGACCAAACAGTAGCTCCTCGACGAACTCTACGCACTTGAATTGTGGCAGCTCGAAGTTTTGTTCAAGTCTTCTGTACAAAGGCATGCTGATGGTCCATGGCTCAGTGTAGAGCTGCGGGTCAACAATTGTTGCAGTGTATTCGATGGTGTTCTTGTCGATCATGGTGTAACGCTCCGTGATCTTTGACTCCCATGAGCGGTAGTTACCAGCGCGGTCATACCAAGACTGATCAATCAGACCGCTGACTTCAACAACAAATGTGTCGCCATCCCACGTACCGTGTGACTGGCCCATCCATGAATCGATCGGTGCTTCGCCCGGATCTTCCAGATAAATGTTACGCACTGCGCCTGCAAATGAGTACGCGATAAAAAATGCGCTATTGCTCTGGAATATCTGGAAAGGGTGAGGCATGTAGGTGGCGCGGGGCACACCCGGCATGAAGCACTTGATTTCAGGATCACGCTCCAGCCACATCTCACGATTCTCATCGCGACGCGCAAGCGCTTCCGGTTTATAAGGAATGTATCCATTGTTGGTGGTGATCACACCCTGGCTAGCGGGCACAGCGCCAACGGCGCCGAAAGCTACAACTTGTGGTGCCGGTACCGGAACAAAATCACCCGGAACCATCGCAAACGCAGATTTCGGCGGCGCTGGCTCTAGATTGTTGTTGGCGGTGGTCAACACCTGCCAGATTCCGTTTAAGTCCGGCTTGCCATCGGGCGTTCTTGGAATTGCAGTATCAGCAACTGACTGAGCTTCTGCTCCGGGCGCTGCCGTGCTGCTGGTAGATGTTTGAGTGTCGCTGGGTGAGCAGGCCATGACGCCGAGTGTCGTCAAGGCAGTTATTAGTGTTAGTTTTCTGAACCCGTTTGGCATGTTGTTATGCACCTCCCCTTGTTGTCTGGCGATATAAACACTTCATTTTTTAAGTGTCAAGCCCATTAAGGTTGGCCGCTCGCCGGGAAGTCTGTCGAACGCGAGCGGCCATTGCAGATTTACTTTTTAGTCGCGGTGAAATTGCCCTGACCCAGATCACCCAGGCTCAGCGTTCCTTTCAGGGTGCCGTCAGACTGCAGCTGCCCAACGTATACAATCGAGCCCATATCCGTGGTCAACGCGAACTCAAACGCATTGCCCTCAGCCTTGCCGGTAAATTCAGAATTGCCTAACTGGCCGCTGTATTTGCCAGTAATGCTGCCATCAGCAGCCTGCTGCATCACAACACCTGCATTGCCAGAACCTGCACCGGGGATCTCAACGGCGAAATTCCAGTCACCGCTGACATCTGCAAAGGACACTTGAGCAAACAACAAAGCGGAACCCGCGATCAATAAACTCTTCTTCAACATTTTAATCCCCTGTCACTGAGTGACCCTGTACAAACGTGTGTGAAAAGGTAACAGACTTTACTTTAGTCATGTAGTTAAGATGCGATAGCTCAACGCGCAGCAACGTCAGATCGTCGCACAAGACAGGTTCATTACGGATTTAGCGCGACGCATCAACGCAAGCGGTGCTCGACCCATTCACTCGGAACCAGCCGGCAATGCTGTAGCGGTCGGACAATGCAGGGGCAACCTCGTGAGGCACTTCCTCGCTCAGAAACAATACAACTGTGCCGTGAAGCGGTTGAATAACGGCCACAGGATCAGCCGATAAATCCTCATAGATCAGCAATTCACCGCCATCGGCACGTTGCCAACCCGGATTCAGATAGGCAACCAGTGATAACACTCGACGGGCACCACGACCGTTGTCATCCTGATGGAAGGCATCCACATGCTTCCTGTAGAAGGCACCGGGAGCATAGTGGGCGAAGTGCGATTCAAACGAGAACAGCCCCATCAACAGGCGTTGATTGAGATAGTGCTGCAAACGAGAGCACCAACCTAACCACTCGCGCTCCGCCTCTGTAGCACCTTCTATCCATGAGATCTGATCACGCCGCACCCGCTCATCGAGCTTATGACCGGCACGGCGACCAATGCCTGCCACTGCAAAGTCGGTCTGATTCATCTCCCTGACCTGAGCCGACAAGGCTGTTGATAATGCCGGCGGCAATGCGCTTTCAATTACCACAAAGGCGTGCTGCTGAAGCACCCGTACACACTGTTCAAAACAAACCTGTTCATCGCTGGCCGCGCTGGTCTGATCGATCACTGTCAGATTACTCCATGCTGTGTTTCATGACCTGATCCAGGTACGTGCTGGTACGCGTCATTTCGTAGCGGCGGAACTTGATACGCGGATGCAGCTCCCGCATGCGAGAACACAACAACCCGTGCGCCGAGTGCAATTGGGCATCGGTGATGATGCCATTAATGTCGCAGTCCCGCGCAAGCTTGAGCAGTCGGTCAAAATTCACAATAAAATTTTCCGTGTGGGTAACTCGAATCTGCGTGCCATAAAACAACGGCATCAATTCTTCGCCCCGACCAGCCAGCATGAGAAATCGACGTGAAAAAATTTCAAAGTCACCCGTGGCGAACTGGTGCCACATTTCCGCGAAATCGGCTTCGCTGATGGAACCGTCACCTTGCACTCCCTTGCTCGACAACAGCAACAGACCGGTAATGCCACCAAGTTGCCGGCGGGTGTTATCTGCGATTTTGAAAAACGTTTCCTGGCGCGCGTTACGCTCATTTGCCGCTAACGCTTCTGCCTGTCGCGCTGACACAATGTTGCTGTGGTAGAGCTCGCGGTTATTCTGCGCCAATATCGTCTGCTGGATAAACAAACCTATCACCAGCCACAGAAACGCCAACGGCGCAAAAGCGCCTTCGAGAAAGTTACCCAACTCCGCTATCGGCAAATCAATAAAACTGGCCCAGCCGACAGTGCCCGAAATATACAAGGCCCCGGCACACAGCCACAAAAATGTCACCGCCAGGCCGAACTGTATACGCCAATCCTGACGATAGAAGTGCTTGACCTCCAGCTTTGGCGGCAAAAACGCGCCTGGATCATTCATGCGTTGATCCTGCCGGGTCTTGTCATGCTCCTGCTGACTGATGGTCACTTTATTATTCATTTATCCCCCTCAAATGCAGGAGCCAGCATACTGCGCGCGTTATTGACGGGTCAACACCAGCACTGATTGAATTGCCTTGCTTGCGCGAACAGCCGATAATTCCCCCCCTGCATCAGAGGTCACACAAACATGTCAGAAATCACTCAGGCGCCCGCGTTTGAAGAAACACTTGCCCAGCTTGAAGCACTGGTCAGCCGTATGGAAGATGGACAGCTCAGTCTGGAAGAAGCACTCAGCTCCTTTGAGACCGGCATCAAGTTGACACGTGAATGTCAGCAAGCCTTGCAACAGGCGGAACTCAAGGTGCAGATGTTAACGCGAGCCGATGGCGAACCCACTGCTTTTCCAGGTTCAAGCGCCCGCAACGGCGCAGCGGCCAATACACCTGACAAACCAGGAGTCAGCGCAGATTGAATTGGCAACCCGATCAAGATCGATTGACTGTATTTCTGTCTGATTGCCGTCAACGCTGTGAGAGCCAGATGCAAGCGCGGCTGAGCGGACTGACTGCCATGCCGGATCGCTTGGTTGACGCGATGCGCTACAGCAGCCTGCTGGGCGGCAAACGAATTCGCCCTTGTCTGGTGTATGCCAGTGCCCGCGCACTCGGCGCTGCGTCGGAGCATGCTGATGCAGCAGCAAGCGCAGTTGAATTTATTCATTGCTACTCGTTGATACATGATGACTTGCCTGCCATGGACAATGACGATCTGCGCCGCGGCAAACCCACTCTGCACCGAGCCTTTGACGAAGCCACTGCCATACTTGCCGGTGATGCGCTGCAAAGTCTGGCGTTTCAGGTGCTGGCGGAGAATCCCCTCATCGCACCCGATGTAAGATTGCAGATGTTGGCCTTGCTGGCTCGCGCGGCAGGCAGCGATGGCATGATCGCAGGCCAAAGCATCGATCTTGAGGCAGTGGGACAACAGCTAACGCTTGCTCAACTGGAAAATATGCACAACCTCAAGACGGGGGCACTGATTCAGGCCAGCGTTGAACTCGGCGCACTAAGTGCACATTGCCGCGATAGCGTCGTGCTTGAAGCCCTGCGCGAATACGCGCGATGCATTGGACTCGCATTTCAGGTTCAGGATGACATTCTGGATGTGGTG
>CANHAR010000128.1 GCA_947458495.1 Gammaproteobacteria bacterium
AAGCGGCAAGGCAGGACATATTTGCCTACATTGAAATGTTTTACAATCCGGTTCGTCGTCACGGCACCAACGGAAATATGTCGCCGGCGGAGTATGAAAAGAGTTACTTTAAGAAGCTGAAAAGTGTCTAGAGAACTGGTGGCGATTCACGCCAACCCATAGTTCGCCAAAGCTTCTATTCCTCAGCACCAACTGGTATGCACTTCTAGCCTGTATAAGTATCTCTTCCCTGTGCGCGACAAAAAGCAATCTAGCAAGAGGATTTTTGGTATAAAATCTTTGGAAATCAAATGCCGAGATCAACGTTTTCCCTGTCCCTGTTGCAGCCACTACAAGATTCCTGTTTCTACCATGCAATTCACGTTCAATTGCTAATCTTTCTAGTATTGCAAGCTGGTGTGGGTAAGGCTTTAAATCAAAAAAATAATAATCCTCGGCACTTTGGCTGCTTCGCTCCTGATCAAGTGCGCGAAGCAATTTTTCCTTAGACTCTCCCTTGCCAGAATAAGGCTCAAATTCCGCCGATTCCCAGTAAGTATCAAAAGTATTGATCGTCTTTTTGACGATATGAGGTATTTCTTGTGATGTAATCTTTAAGTTCCACTCCAACCCGTTGGTTAGAGCAGAATGGGACAAATTCGAAGAACCAATATAGCCGGTGTGAAACCCTGTTTCACGGATGAACATATATGATTTTGCGTGTAGCCTTTCTTGTTTAACGTTATAACTTAGCCTAACCTCCGCATTAGGTAAGCTAGCCAAGAAATCAATCGCCTTTGCTTCAGTTGCACCCATGTAAGAAGTTGTGATGACCTTTATTTTCTTACCTTGAGCTGCAAACGCCTCCAATTCGTCTTTAAAAATCCTCAGCCCTGACCACTTGATAAATGAAACCAACCAGTAGATTTTGTCAGATGAAAGAATCTCGCGTTTCAACTCAGCCTCAAGCGAGATGCCCGCATTAGCACCAGAAAACAATTCACTTTGAGACAGCCCCGTTAAAGGGTAAATCGATTTTTCATACTCCTGCAACTTTGGTGAAATTGGATTTTCTTTACCAAAAATGGCAGTCAATATGTAGCCAGGACTCTCTATCAGGCTCTCATCATACAATTCGTCATTCGAATTTCCCTTTAACCAAATGATCAACTGATTAGCCAAATCTATTTGATGCTCAAGACGATCCACATCATCCGGAATTGATTCAACAGCAAATTCAAAAACTCGAGTAAGAGTTCTAGTTAACCAAACAGCAGCATCTGCTGCCTCTAATCTGCGTTCACCGACGAAAAATCGCTTATTATCAAGCTTCCTTCTGATAATTTGAGTAACAAGTTTCTCGTAGATTCCGACTTGATCCATCAGCACACCAGCGTGTTATCGTTGTTAGAAGTTAAAGGTTGAAACAAAAGTGTCTATATCTCTTTTGTCTTGATCGTTACTTAACTCGCCAGTCAACTCTAGACCTTCATACTCATGCCAAGAATGGTCCAAATCATAATCCCAAGTTGTTGCGTGTAAGTCTGGCACAGATACTTTTGCAGCAAAAAAATACTCTTGGTCTATCAAAGAATCCCGTATCCTTTGATCCAACCTCTCAAGATCGATAGGGTTGGGCGCCGTAAAAATTACACAGCCATATGTTTTAAAATTACCAGCATCCCTATATAGATAATTAAACTTTATGTTCATCCTGACTCGCTTTTTGCCCAAAAAAATTCAATTAATAGTCTGATTACCCAATTTTTATCCGATTCTGATAGGACTGCACAATCGCTTGCGCATAGAGAGAGCAATGGGGTTCTACCCCGATTTCGCGGACACTTCAGGTAAAGTGTCGCGCTCGGGAAGCCCGGATCCGTGCAATCACTTTTAAAGAGTGCCCGGATTTAGTTGAGCACTACAGACGGTCATGGTTCTGGAATCGGGTGCAAGGTCACCCTCGACTAACTGCATAGGTCCTGATCCAAAAGCGATAGAGCCACCACGAAGCGACGCCAACCAGACATATCGAGAGAAATGCGGCTATCGCTGCACCCGGATACATCGGCGATACCAGGCGATCGATCTGCTGAATCATCGTCTGCAGACCCGCTGCCGGAATAATGAGGGCA
Source organism: Gammaproteobacteria bacterium (assembly GCA_947458495.1). Lineage (GTDB taxonomy): Bacteria > Pseudomonadota > Gammaproteobacteria > Pseudomonadales > Pseudohongiellaceae > Pseudohongiella. The sequence goes on from CANHAR010000128.1 coordinate 2,115, forward strand.
ATCTGGTGCCGGAGAATAAACACATAGGCGAGGACGAACACCAGGCACACTATTAGCCCCGTCGTGATCCACTGCGCCACCGATTGAGAACCCATGACCGCCAGGGTAAAACCAGCCAGCATCAGCAACGCTGTTGAACTGATGCGTCGTCGCGTCCAGCCATTACTGAACTGATGTATCCAGCCGAAGAGAATACCCAGCAGGATCAGCGCAGTCATGAAGCTCTGAAATGGGCCGGTGAGGCCAGCCAACACCGGGAAGGTAGCCGCGCCGGGTGCAACAAGCCCCCAGGACGGTTCGGTTTGCTCGGTAAAAGCTCCATATAAAGCCCGCAAGCCAGCGATCAGCAACACCGGACCCGCTGCCAGTATCAAAGAGCTAACTGGTGATGCGCTAATGTCCGCCAGCGGCTGCCGAAACTTCCAGCTTCTGATAAGCCCCGCACACAATCCCAACAGCGTCGCCAGGAGCAGCAGGCCGATCACCATGCCTGCAAGAGTGCTGTATAACTGACTGGTCCAAGGTGCCACGGTGTTGAAACTGTAGACTATGACGGGCCAACTATTCCACGAATCCACAATCGCCAGTGAAGTAAGTGCAACCGCTACGAATGTAAACGCAGCCGTATCAAAATCCCTGCGTGCCCATCGCACAATGGCTGTGACGATCACGCCCACACCCAGAATAGTAATGAGAATTGTGGATCCTATGCGGATTGCGCTGATGGTGCTCTGTTGCTCCCTGATCTCGCGGGTCCATTCTTCGGGGATATCAACAAAGCGTTCGTATCCGGAAATCAGATCACCGCTTATGTCGATTGCTATATGCGCTTGTCCCCGCTCCAGCGGATACCCCTGAATATCTGCAAACACCACTCGCCAATCGGTACGCGCCGGGCGACTTGATTCTGTGGCGGAAATGAGTTGCAGACTACCAGCTTGGTATCCAAACCGAGACATTGCCTCAGCTTCTGCGAGCTCGCGTGCTTCAGACTCGGTCAATGTAGCTCCGGCTCTGTCTTCAGGCAGGATCATCCGATAACGGGTCACCACATCAGGCCGGCTAAAGCGCAACTGATACTCTTCAGCTCTATCCTCAACCGGCGCCCCGACTCCCACGAATCTCACATCCCAACGTGGAGGGTGCAGATAGGAATTGTTAAGCTGTTGGTAGGCATCACTGCCACCTTCGCGCCATACGAATGTGTGCGATTCGGACGACCCAATAACCTGAGCAAGAGGTCGCCAGCCTTCAGGAAGGGTAGCGCCATGCTCTGCCAGCTGTTCCGTCGCAAATTTGATGGCATCAGGGCGCGACATCTGCAAAGGATCCACATCTTTACTGAAGTCGGAAAATATCAATAGCAACGCGACACCAATAGCCGCCGCCGCACCTGATGCCTTCCAGACAAGTGGATTCAGAACACTTGGTACAACTAACCCCGACTTGCTGATCTCTGTAGCCGGTTCTTCCTCCGAAACCGGCTCTACCCGCGCGTCAGGGCGCCACGCTGCGTTAAAAACGGAATCAGGTGCATCCGAGTGTCCTGAGTAGCGCAGCCTTCCAACCAGAATGATCCATAAGGGCAACAACGCAAAGAAAACCAGAAGTGTCTTATCGATCCAGATGCCTGGCGCCTGACTTGAGAAAATCGGGACAGAAAACCACACCACGTTGTACCAGAAGTGCAAAAGGATTGCGGGGAACAAACCCAGGTAGTAAAAAATTGCACCAAAAAACAATGCGGGCAGAATTAACTCGAGCGTGCGGGCATAAAACGGCATCTGCGGGTAATCGGCGTGCGCCGCGCCAAACACAACAGCCTGCAAGATAAATGCGGCGCTAATCCAAACCGGCATAGCCCCGAATCGTCGCCCCAACAAAACAGCGGCGGCGATAGGCACCGCGCGAAACAGGGCCTCCTCCATGAATGCGGCTTGCAGAGGAATAGCGATAGCTGTGATCCAGGGGAAGTACAGCGAAAGAATATTGGGATCCATCAGTGAGCTGGAGGGGTACCACCAGCCAAACTGACTTGATGTCACCACATAGGTCCCCATCACATAAAGCAAATCAAAGCTGACTAGAAAAAGACCGCACAGCGTAAGGCCAAGTACCTGGCGCGTTGACACCGCTTCACGGCTCCAGATCTTCCACAACTGTATGTGTTTGGGAAAGGCCAGGCGTGACAGAGATTCTGCGGCCATAAAAATGACGCTGAAAAAGAGCGCCATCCCCACGGTGGCAGCAAGAGCCGATATCAATTGGGTAGCAACATGGTTTTGAATAGAGACAGCGGTGTCGTAACCCATCCATTGCAAGGGCCACGCACTCATTCCCGCTAACAGATTTAGAAGCGCGATACCTGCTCCCCACATGACCGGCTGACGCCAGATCACGGCATTACGTCTGATCAGGAAAAACAGACCAAACACGCATCCCCCACCAAAAAACACCAGAAACATGATCGTTGAAGCCGCTGCAGACAACGTTGTATTGTCTGCCCGCATTTCGTTGAACTTGCGGTCAAATGCCTCCGGTATCCGAACAAAATGTGTGAGCGCGCTCAAGCGATCTCCACTGACAACCAGACGCAGACGGATTGTGGCTTCGCCAATCTGAACAGCATTACGCTCGTAAACAAATGTGTGATCCAGCCTGCCCGATGGCTGAAGGTCTTCTGACGACTCAACGGATGTGTAATCTGAAAAATTGATGCCCCAGTCGGCGGCTGCGGAAGACTCGGCTATTGCCTGAGCGGAAACGGCATCCAGAGCGGCCCCTTCAAGGTCCTGTGACAATTTTTCGGCGAACCCGTAGGGCTCTCCCCCAGGGGTAAAGCGCACTTCGGTCTCCTGAACTTCCGATTCCTGAAAAGCGCGCACGCGCCAGGTATACGGGGAGTAAAGATTACCTTCGAGAAGCTCCCGATATGCCGCTGCACCACCGCCTTCCAGTTCGATGTAGTTCTGGACCTGAGTGTCTATCACATAGTTAGCGGCCATGCGGGCCTGATACGGCCCCCAACCGAAGCGCTCGCTTAGCTCTGAAGCGCGATCGACGGCCATCTGCCGATCCATGGTGATATCAACCGTCAGAATTGGGAACGCCTTGGGGAACAAATTCCATGCCGCGAAAGCGGCTGCTACGGAGAGGGCTGCAAATGCGACCCAGAACAGGGGTTTCTTCATCATCATCATGTCCCTTTGATAGATCTTAGCGAGCATAGTCAGACAAGGTCTGACCAAGCCGTTTTACTTGTCCTTACGGCTCTTGCGTGCCGGGACTCTTTTCCTGGTCGTCAGGCACGCTCTTTGGGTTAGGGCCGAATCGGTTAGCATCCGGATCACCGCCTTGCACGTTGAATACCAGCAGCACTAGCCAGCCTATGATGGGAATCAGCGACATCAGCATCCACCATCCTGTACGGCCGGTGTCGTGCAGACGCCTTACGGATACAGCCATAAAGGGAATCAGTACTGCCAGGGAGTAAATGATATTCAGAAGGCCGATGCCTACAGTCTCACTCCAAAGAAGTAAGATCAAATCGATCAAACTGAGGGCAACACCAAATATCGCGTTAAAAAGTACAAAGTACCAGTACTCCTTACGCCGGGCTCTGCCCGTAAAAACAGCATATTTCCTGAGCACTTCGATGTACCAGTTCATATTCTCACCTCTTGTTTTTATAGTAAGGCCTCGCAGGCTTAGTGATTCTTTCACCGCGCCCCAGGTCAATATCGCACGCCCTCTCAATGTTCAATTCTACGGAAACACTCAGATCGATTTTCTGAAATAAATGGTTTCGTATTTTTTATAAATCTTGAAAACCAACTCTATTTCAAACCAACTCTATTTCAAACCAACTCTGATAGAACACGTGACACATTAAAACTAAAAACGGCAGAAAAATGTGACAGAAATTGGCATAAACAGTCCGGTAGACTTTTTTTCGTCAAGGGGATGCAATATCAATATCTCCCTTGGCAATCAAAAATACTCCTAAAATATGTACCATTACTAGTAGCATAATTACCATTCCATAAAATATTTATTAAAAAAATAAACGCTTTTGCCTATTTGATAGACTAAAATTTGGCAGGCACAATTATGCGTTACGGGGGATTAAGGCTTTTTGCTGCATCAAGGCGTTAAAAAGCAGCAGGGATTTTGTCGTGTTCCAGAAGCATGCACCACACCTCTTTGAGCGGTCTTTATTAGTGCTCTTAATGGCTCTGGACTAGACGGCTGCCGGGCACGCACAAGCGGTACCATCTGATACTGCGTCTTAAACACTTGAACCGACTTTCAAAAACTATCAGCCCCCTGCCACTATCAACAATACTCCCAACCCACCACTTTGCTGTAGAAAGCCTTTACTGCATTGATATCTGCCGTCAACAATTCGTACCAGATAAACTCACCCTGTTTATTGCGGATGTTATTTCCCCAGGTTAACAACCGGCACAAAGCCGCCCCAGATCATGCGCTTGCCATCAAAGGGTATGGGATTTTTAGCGGGATCCATGCGCGGGTCATCAAGCTGACCGCTGTGCATTTTTTCGTAGGCAATATCGCGGGTCGCCTTATCCGGCCATTCGATCCAGGAGAACACCACAACTTCATCGGGCGTGGCTTTGACGGCGCCTTTGAAGTCAGTGACTTTGCCGTCAGGCACTTCGTCGCCCCAACATTCCACAATGCGCAAGGCACCCATTTCCAGAAACATTTCATCGGCCATTTTTGCGTGGTCAATAAAAGCTTGTTTATTCGCGAGCGGTACGGCAATGACAAAACCATCAACATAGGACATTCGACTGTCTCCTTTTTTTTGTGATCCGTTGTTTTTTGTGATCCATTGTTTGTTGTGATTGATGCGTTGATAGCATAAATCCATCACCGGAAAAAGACATGCGCAAAGTACAGGTTCACGCATAAATGTCCTCGACACCAACGTCGCAAGACCAAAGGCACACAATCACCGTTGCAGGCCGCATAAATCCCCAACTCTGCACCCCATTAGTGCAGCAGTATATTGCGGGTATGTTTTGGGCATAAATCCGGGGTGTTTTGCGCATTGTTATTCGTTGGCAGGAGGAATAGGCTGAGCGCTGAATCGATACGTGCTCACACGTCAACCCACTGCGGAGTTACCTATGAATGACCGTGACTTGTCCCGCCGCCAGTTTCTGGCCGGGCTCAGCACCGCGGCAAAAGGCTCGCTCATTGTCCTCAGCCTGCCCGCCATCCTGACTGCCTGCCGGCAGGCCAATGAGCAGAACCCAACGGCAAGCGCCGACGCACAAACCACAATACTGAGTCGTGACCTGGCCATTGAACTGGACGCCATCAGCGCACGCATTGTTCCTACAGACGACACCCCCGGCGCCCGCGAGGCCGGCAGTGTGCGGTTTATGGAGGTGGTGCTCGCCGATGGTCGTGAGGATCAATTAACCATCCTGCAGACTGGCATTGTTGAGCTAAATGCCAGCGCCAGCCGTGAGTTTGGGGTGGCATCGTTTGCTGCGCTGAGCGAAACCCAGCAGGATGTTTTGTTGACCGCCATTGAAACCACACCCTTTTTCAGCACGGTGCGCTTTCTGACGGTGGCATCGCTGTTTGCCCTGCCCCAGTACGGCGGCACCGGCCCTGATGTGGGATACGAACTGATTGGCATGACCCACGCGCACGCGTATATGCCGCCGTTTGGTTACTACGACGCTGACTACGCAGCGCGGGGAGAATAAACATGGCTGAAGCAGCAACACGTTATGAAAACAGTGATGAAGTCGATTTTGTAATAGTAGGCTCGGGCTCTGCCGGCGGTATCATGGCCAAAGAGCTGTCTACGGCCGGGTTTACCGTGGTGGTGCTGGAGCAGGGACCGCACCTGACCGCCGCCGATTTCCGTCACGATGAGTGGGGCATCGAGCAGAACAATGAACTGACCTGGAGCACGCGCCAGGGCCACCCGCAATCATTCCGGCGCACCGAAACTGACGTCGCTGAGGCCGGCACCGGACGTTTGGGTTACGC
>CANHAR010000129.1 GCA_947458495.1 Gammaproteobacteria bacterium
CCCATTCAGGAATCCATTGCACACCTTTTACCGCCTCAAGCGCACTGTCAAGCAGACCCTTTTCTGTCATGCTGATAAACCACTGGGGCGTGGCGCGATAAATCAGCGGCGTTTTGGTGCGCCAGCAATGCGGATAACTGTGAGTTATTTTTTTAACCGCTACCAACGCGCCTTCTCGCTTGAGAATATCCAGAATTTTTTCATCGACTTTATAAACATGATCACCCGCCACTTCGCCGGCGTCAGCACTGAACACACCTTGATCATCCAGCAGATTCAAGGTACCAAGACCGTAAGCCTGTCCTGCCACAAAATCTTCCATACCGTGGTCAGGCGCCGTGTGCACCGCACCAGTACCCGCGTCAGTTGTCACATGATCACCAAGCAACACGGGCACATGTTTGTTTACAAATGGATGCTTGAGTAGTGCGCGTTCCAGTGCCGCGCCTTTAACAATTCCCAGTCGCTCAAACGATTCAACGCCGTAACGCGCCATCACCTCGTCCTGCATGTCCGCAGCGATCACCAGAAGCTCTTCACCCTGCTCATCGGACAGCTTGCATCTCAGCAGCGCATAGTCCAGCGCCGCATTCAGACAGACTGCCTGATTGGCAGGCAATGTCCATGGCGTTGTGGTCCAGATAACCACCGACAATGGCAACGCGATCGCATCTGCAACACTAAATGCCTTTAACCAGAACGCCGGTTCAACAACCGTAAAACGCACGTCGATGGTGTAGGATTGTTTGTCCTGATATTCAACTTCCGCCTCAGCCAGTGCAGACGCACCCACCACACTCCAATAAACCGGTTTAAAGCCTTTGACCAGATGGCCGTTCTCAACAATTCTGCCCAACGCGCGAACGATATTGGCTTCCGTCTCAAAATTCATGGTGAGATAAGGATTGTCCCAGTCACCCAACACACCGAGACGAATAAAATCCTTTTTCTGATTTTCAACTTGACTGGCGGCATACTCCCGACAGGCTTTGCGGAACTCGGCGTAGCTGATCTTTTGGCCGGCTTTGCCTTTTTTCTTTTCAACATTGTGTTCTATCGGTAAACCATGACAGTCCCAGCCGGGTACATATGGCGCGTCAAAGTCCATCAGCGTGCGTGACTTGATAATCATGTCTTTTAGAGACTTGTTTACCGCATGCCCAAGATGCAGATCACCATTGGCGTACGGTGGACCATCATGCAGGATAAATGATGGACTGCCCGCGCGTAGCTGGCGAATCTGCCCATACAGGTCAATCGCTTGCCAATGCTCGAGCATCGCGGGCTCTCGCTGAGCCAGACTGGCCTTCATGGCAAACTCGGTTTCAGGCAAATTTAAAGTATGTTTGTAGTCAGTCATGGAACTTGCTGTTAACTCCTGTGAGTCAAATCGGTGATGGGCGTGGCGGCCAAACTGCTTTCAAAAAACGCCCTGACCTGCTGAACATCCCCGGCAATCTGTTGTGTCAGGGCCTGCAGCGATTCAAATTTCCGCTCAGCACGGATACGGTGACAAAACACCACCCGCATCTGCGCGTCGTAAATATCTTTGTCAAAGTCCAGCAGATGAACTTCCAGCCAAGCTTCTTCTACTGCGCCAGTACCGGTGGCGCCAACTGAAGGACGGTAACCTATGTTGGCAGCCCCGTGTGCGATCAGGTGTTCACCCTGAGCTGTCACAATATCAGCACGGCAGGCATATACACCATGTAAGGGAATATTCTGACGATTGAGCGCCAGGTTGCAGGTTGGGAACCCGAGGGTGCGACCCAGCTGCCTGCCTTTAACAACCTTTCCGGCAATCGAGTATTCTCGTCCCAGCAAACCGGCCACTTGCTCAAAATCTGCACGCGACAAACAGTCCCGCACATAAGTACTGCTGACTCGGACACCTTGATAGAAGCAGCTGTCCGTCTGTACCACTTCAAAACCCGTCTGCCTGCCATACTGCTCAAGCAGCGCAAAGTCACCAGCGCGTTTGTGCCCGAACCTGAAGTCATTTCCAACAATCAAACATTTGATATTCAGCCCCGCGATCAGGCGCTGTTCAATATAATCCTGGGGACTTTGCTGACTAAGCTGCGCATCAAACGTCAGCAGATAGACATAATCCACACCCATGGCTGTCAGCAACGCTACTTTCTCCGGTGCTTCGCTCAAGCGCGGTGGACACGCCCGCGGATTGGCTGCAAAAAACTCTTCCGGGTGCGGCTCGATAACGATCACTACCGACGGGACAGATAACTGCGCAGATTTTGCACGCAATTGTTCAACGATCCGCTGGTGCCCGAGATGAACCCCGTCGAATTTTCCAATCGTTACCACACAGCCACGTGCGCGATCAGAAAATTGGTCAGTATCGATGATCAGGTTCATGGCACGGGCATCGTTAAAAAAGCCGGATTATAGCGCGGAAGCAAAAAAAATCTGCTTTGAATTAGCATCGGATAGCTTAAAGTCCGGATTATGGCAGTCACAATGATCCGGGACAACTGGATCAGAAGGCTTGCGGAATGTATGATCGAATCTTACCCACAACCGCCCTCCATCACGGGATGGCTGCCCGAGGATAACGCCAGGATGTTCAGCAAACTGCTGCTTACTTTAGTGGTAACCGTTCTTGTCGCTGTGTATCTGCGCAAACGCTATCAACAGTCAAAGGCGCAGAAAACTTCATCTTCGAACAATAGCCTGCCGGTACGCAGCACCGGTAATAGCGAACTGGATAGTTTTCTGTCAAAAGCCCGTGATCCGAGCAAGCAGTCTTCTGGCACAGCAACATCAAGCCCGGGCAATCTGGCAGTAAAAATCAAAGCGGTGTTATGGACGGTGCTCGCGGTGCTTGTTGTCAGCGGCGGCGTGGCCAGTTACCTGTACTGGCAAGATCAGCAACGTCTGGTAACCGTCCTGCTGCACCGTGACGCCAGTGAAGCGCCGGTAATCTACCGTGTGTCAAAACGCAATCTGGGTGACAACGAGTTCGTAACCGAAAATGGCACACGGGTAACCGTTTCTGCAAACGAGCGCATGGAAGTTGTTGGCCTTTGATGTCTGCATCACCCTGATCGCTCTCAGCCAATACCTCGGCCAAGTACCTAGGGCAACTATCGTTTAGTGACATCCACTTATCGCGCATACCTCCACTGACGCAAAGCCATCTGTTAAGCTGAATTTGTTCAGAAATGCTCGTCTGATGGCTTGTGACACAAGTGACAACTATTCTGACAGACCGACTTTAACGACCTTGTGATTAAACGTACTCATGATTAGAAGTGGCAATCTTACAAAGTTAATCAGCCTTGTTCTGCTGAGCTGCCTGATGATATTGCCCTTGGCGTCATACGCACGAGACCGTGTGGCCGAAGTAGAACTGGACGATGGCAGCACCGTCAAAGTGTTTTTGTTTGTTCCTGAAACCAGTGGAGACGGTCCATGGCCATTATGCATTCTGATGTCGGGCGGCAGAGGCAATGAATATGTTGCGCGCGCCCAGTTCTGGCTAGGCCGTGAATTGTCTGAGCATGGATGGATGATTGCGGTGCCGGTCTCCCCAAACAACACTCCGTTTACCGGCGAAAACGCGCTAAAAATCCCCAAAATAATCAATGAACTACAGAAAGAACCAGATATTCTGCCCGGCAAAGCACTGCTGGTGGGCGTTTCTACCGGAGGCAGTTCAGCACTGGAAATCGCGGCACAACAACCAGACTTGTATCACGGTGTTGTCGCCGTACCTGGCATGCTCAAAGATCTGAATCTGATTGGTGATATGAAAAATCTGCCCGTCTACCTTCGTATTGCAGAAGGCGATCTGTTCCGATGGGATGAGCAGATGCCGGCGCTGGTCGATGCACTGGAACAAGGAAGCGCCATCGTTGATGCCAAACTGCTGAACGAGGGCAAACATGTCTTCCGGCTTGACTGGGATGAGCTTGAGCCTTGGCTGGGCGCCCTTCGCGACGAGACGCTTGACTAGAGAAATCAGGGCTGCCGTGCTACAGTCAAAAGTCGTTTTGACCCACACCTGTCCGGAGACACTGGATGAAACTGATCACCGCAATTATTAAACCATTCAAATCAGACGATGTACGCGAAGCGCTGCAAGAGCTTGGCGTGAATGGTATGACAGTGACCGAAGTCAAAGGCTTCGGACGACAAAAAGGTCATACTGAACTCTATCGTGGCGCAGAGTATGTAGTCGATTTTCTTCCAAAAACAAAGATAGAAGTGGCAGTTTCCGATGCGGTAGTAGACCAAGCTATCGAGGCGATCTGCAAAGCAGCTAACACCGGACACATCGGTGATGGCAAAATTTTTGTGACAACAATCGAGCAGAGCATACGCATTCGTACCGGTGAAACCGGTAACGAGGCATTGTAAATCCGGATTGCGGGCCGACGATCAGTCGGCACCCGCTTAGACAGCTGAGATTGAGACAGATGAGATTGAGACAGATGAGGTTCAGACAGACAAAGTGTCTGTGGCATGCCTGTCTACGCGCTTGAGAGTCACCAGAGAATACACCAGCTTAGTCCCCTGCTCGTCCAGAAACGTCACTGAAATCAGTGACGTTGAGCGTCCCTGATTGATTAACTCCCCTCGCATGATCATCCGTGGACCAAGTACCGGCTCCAGGTAGTCAATGCGCATATTGATGGTAGTGATCCAGAAATCTTCTCGACTGGGATACAGTGTGCGCAAGGTATAGATCGCCATCATATCCACATAAGTGCCTGTGAAACCGCCAAAAAGCTGTTGACGGGGATTCAGGACCTGGCCAGGAATATGAGCATCGATCACAACCAGACCCGGGCTTTCCTCGATCACAGTCCACGCCGGCGCTTCCAGCAAATCCCCCGCACAATGGCCGGGGCGCATAAAAATCGGTTTGTTGTCAGTTTGGATCATACTTTGATTCAGTTTCCTGGTATTTCGAAAAAGTAGATTTCCAGATTTAACTGCACTCGCGGGTCCGCTTTCCAGTCATATCTATCTTCAAACAATAACTGCGGCACAAGTTCCATGACCAGCCAATCCTGATAGATTGCTTTGCGGAACACCATTTGGGCATAGTAGTTATCAACCGTTTTTAGCGGCCGGTTGTGACCGATCAAACCCACTTCGTAAGTCAGCGTTTCCTGATCTCCAAGAGCCTGAAACAACGCCACCGACTGGCCAAATTCCGTTAAGCGCTCGTTATGACGATAGTTTACTTCCGTCTCTACCCTGAAATTCAGCTTGGTGCTGATCTCGCGGCTGAAGAACATACGTGTATCCTGACCAAAACCATCATTATGGTAGTAGAACAGGCGATTGCTCAGGCCAAAGAACCAATCCTCGCCCAGACTGGTGTCATACCGGGTGCGGAAGCGGTAAAAGGGATCAATTGGGATGCTGGACTTGGCCCCCACATCATGGTTAAAACGCCACCCATTGCGCTCAGGCAGCTCGTAACTGAAGCCACCTGTAAACGACGAAGCGTTGATGTTATTCAGACGCTGATCGCGCAGTGAGTTCTGTTCTGTGGTTTCAGTCTCAAAAATCAGCTTCCACCGCTCGGAGGTGCGCGGCAAGTCAATGCGGCCGCCGAGGCGAATATTAGAGTAGTAGGTATCCATGCGGCCGATGCGTTGATTCAGTTTCAGGCGCACATAACTTTCGTTGGCGCGCTCGCCGATGCCTTCGCCAGCCAGCCAATCATCCAGATTACGACCGATAGAACCCACATCGCTTGAAAGATCATTACGCTGCGATTCCAGCCATTGCCAGGTTCTGCTTTGCCCGATATTGTCGAATGCGCGGTCAAACAAATCGGGGCTATCGTTTGGGGCCGTTGTGGTTGCAGATTGAGCTGATACCGCCGTGGGCAATAGTCCCCACATCAGCAATGCCAGCAGCGAAAATGACCTGTTAAACCGAGAATGCATACTGCTCCGTGTTACGAATGTCAGCGATCAGCGTCCTGAGGGTAAAAATTTGAGTCTGCCGGCGTCAAATAAAGCGATGAAATGTTCAGCGCTATGATGCAAGGGATTTAAAGACACTGTCAGTGCGCAGCACAACATAGCTGTAACCAATACAAGCTGCCATGTCCGGAGTTTATAACGCTCCTGTTTGTGGAGCAATGCGTTGACGCGTGCCGTCGGATCAGCGCCATCAAAGGCCATACAGCCAACAGGACTGACAGAGTTTCGTAACAGTCTCCCCACATGCACCAAGGTCTCCGCCACCAGAATCGGATTGTGCTTGTCGGCCGATTCAAAATCACAGGCTCGCCCAGATTAGCGCTCATTTTATTTGCAGGCGCAAAGCATTAAAGAAAATCCATGTCTCCGGCAGTTAACCACCAGGCGTTTAGCAAACGATCTGTCGGCGGCCCCGGGCTCCATCGGTTACAGGGAATCTGAATACCCGTGGTGGTAATGTCGTATCGCTCTGTCTGACTGATAACACGACCAAGCTGACCCGAGGTTAACCAGAAATGCATCGGCTTGTGCGGCTGGGCTGACTGAAGAACAGCCAGCAAAGCCTGCTCAAGGTGCTCCGGTGCCGCAATGATATCCATCAAAAGGCGGCGCTCACCATGATCACGGCAAAACGCCACGGCTCTGATGTCTGGTCCTTGCATGACTTTGATGCAGTTGTATACCAAGCCCGGTCTTTGCAAAAACCGGTAGCGCAGATAGTCGGCATCTCGCAAGCCAATAATGGCATCAGCAAAACCTTTGCGCATGTGTTGCCACAAATCCGCAGCCTGCTGCTGAAGCGTCACGTCAAATTCCGCATCCTCCACCGTCCAATTCTCAAGTGACTGAAGTTCATCTGGAAACGTCGACGCCATGGCTATCTGCATCAACTCATCGGTTTTTTCGTACAAACCAAGACGCAGGGCAACGTGCATGGCCTTCAGATTAGGGAAACCAACACCCAGAAGGTTGTCTGCGTTATAACCGGCATACTGCTCGAGCATGCTGGCTGCGGTTTTAAAAAATAAACTGTTGCGACTGAAAAAACCGCGTTCTTGCGGCAACACCATCACGTCACAAATCTGTACAGCCTTGCACGGTTGCGAGAAATACAGGATATCGCGCACCACACCCCCGTAATGCGCAATTGCCAGCCCACCACGTTCTGCCACCACCGATGCACCTTTACCGCAGTGATATTTCCATGACCACACGTCAGCATCAAACGGCACAGAAAAGCTGGCTTCGAAAACCTGCCGGTACGCCTCGAGCGGCAAATCAGCGGCACTGCGCAAAAACACCGGGTCAGGTTGTTGACTTGCCGTGATCACCGGAATCTTGGGCGCCCGCAGACTCAGCAGCACATGTTTGCGATAACCATGAGCACTGGCGGAAGTCTCATCGTTCAGATCAACAATTAACTGATCGATTGCTGCGTGACTTACACCGGTCAATGCGGGTAGTTGATCAGCCATACCCGTTACAGTTGCGGTCAACACCTGCTGAAAACGATGAGTATCCTCTGTGAGGTCGTCATGCAGCTCACATTCAATGCCACTCCGTTTTGCCAACGCCAATACATGCTCCAGCATCGGCAAGGGCTGAGAAGTTCGGTTATCCGCATGATTGCCTACAAACTCATCACAGATCAGCAGTTGTCCGCCTGGCCTGAGCAATGTCAGTGTTTTGTAGAACAAGGTGAGTGGCAGAAAGTAACGTGCGCTGTTATGAAATATCAGCACATCAAAACCAGCACTGTCCGTGAATTCCTCGAGTCGGCAACAGCTCAATCGCTGGACTGTCGCCTCTGACAAAGTGCTGTTATCCAGCGGCGTTTCGCAGCAATCAATGCCGATGGCATCAAAGCCTCTGGACAACAACATGCCGACCAGTTCACCGCTGCCACAACCGACTTCCAGAACACGGGAGGCAGCCTCGGAGTGCGCAGGCGGTGGCTGGACCGCAGCTAGCATCCGCTGCACCCGTTTGTGCTGCGCCGTGATCAAGGCGTCCGCGCGATTGACCAGCCCTGCTGCAGAGGCAGGCAGACCTTGTAATTTTTCCAACTCTTGAGCAGACATTTCGCCGTAAACCAGCCAGGGCGAACGTCCTGACAGTGTCTGTAACAGACTGGCGTACACATTCAGCGGAAAAATCCACGA
>CANHAR010000130.1 GCA_947458495.1 Gammaproteobacteria bacterium
AGTGCAAACAGGAATATCACCACGGTAATCATGTCTGGTCTGCGTTTCATGGGCAGCTCATTTTGTTAATTATTTTATTTTCCAGTTGATTAAGATCTTAATCTTATAAGAAATCAAGAAATGTCATATAACATATTGAACAATAATATAAATATCGATGCCAGACAATTCATTTGAGGTTTTTTTATACATCTTTTCTTATAAAGAAACCGCAAACGATAAAAATTCCTTATTGATCGCCTGATGAATACTGTATAGATTTACATATACTGTTTTTATTTACAGCCAATTAAGACGGAGCGCCCATGTTCTTCACAGAAAACCAACCCAACAAACCACAGGACAAGCTAAAGCAGTTGCTTGCTGAAACTCCGGGCTTGTGGCGTGGCAACCAGCGCGAGCATGGGCATAATTTGCAAGCGGGCAGGCAATCCAGCGCGCAGCTGCCGAGCATACAAATATCAGGCGACCTGTTTGCTGTTCCGGAGCCAATCGTGGCGCCCGAGCAGAGTCCGGCGCCTACTCAAAGCACCGGATTCAGCGATCTCGATCAACTGCTCCCGGGTGGAGGCTGGCCTGTGAGCGGTCTGGTAGAAATCATCAGCAGACACAAAGCGATCGGGGAGTTGCAGTTACTGATGCCACTCCTGCGCTTACGCAGTCACCAGCCACAATCCTTGTTGTGGATAACACCACCTTACAAGTTGCATGGCCCGGCACTGGCTCAATCAGGGGTCAATATCCGCAACAGTTTTGTGATTCCGGCTCAAACTCGCTGCAACCATGCCTTGTGGAGCATTGAAAAAGCGCTGCAATCAACAGAGTGCGGCATGGTACTCGCATGGCAAAACTGGCTGGGCGGACGGGTTATTCGCCGCCTGCAAATGGCCGCCTGCGAAGGAAAAACCCTGGGAGTCTTATTCCACCAGCGCCCTACACCACACTCTCCAGCCACCCTTCAACTGGAACTGAGCGCTGCGCCAGATACAGACGAAGGATACCGGCAAATCGGAATCCGCCTGTTGCGTGCAAAGGGCAGCCATCGACAGGGAGAGATACGGTTGCGACTGCCTGGTTAATTGCCTTATGACCGCCAATAAACGCGCCCTGAAGCAGGGCGGCGCTCCATTTTTACGCGCGATCCCGCATTCATTCCACAAACCTGTTTTACTGACCAACAAGCCCTTTTGGTATGCCTTGCACTTTCCCCTTCTGAACGGGCATATGCATACCCCTATTGACGAGCTGGCAACAATTTGTCTGAGTGTCAGTGATCAGGTTTATCTTCCTGGCCACGACACTCTGGTTATTGATATTCGCGGTAGTTTGCGATTATTTGGCAGTCCCCGGGGCCTGTCGCGGACCTTGCGACCGAAACTTGAGGATAAACTAAGGCAACTGGATTTAGCGCCGGTTTATACAGAAGCCGCCAGCCCCAGCGCATCAGCAAGTGTTCTGCTCGCCCGCCTAGGGCGCACTGTATTGATACAGCAGAAGGATGGCTTACGATCGGAGCTCGGCGGTCTCGCGATAGACTTTCTTGCTGTGGATAAAAAGATAAAAAAGCGACTTGCCTCATGTGGCTTGCACTATTTACGCGATCTCTGGCGCTTGCCTTCTGGTGCCTTGAGACTGCGCTTTGGTCGGGAACTCAGCGATTACCTGTCAGAATTGCAGGGAGAGATAAAAACCTCCATGCCACGCTGGTATGAGCCTCTGGTCTTTAATCGAAACATTTCGCCAGAAGCCCATGCCGAAACCCCATCAGATATCCTTTGGCTAGCAAGGCAACTGCTGGAGCAATTGGTTACATTTTTACGTCAGCATCATAAAACGACCGACCATTTACACTTTAGTCTCACAGACATAAAACTGCAGACACAGACTATTGAACTCAGCACGCGCAAACCTGCTCGCGAAACCTCGGTCTGGTTAATGCTGCTTGAGCTTAAACTACAGAAAGCGGTGATCACCTCCCCAATTACATCTATTCATCTGATTTGCAGCAATTTTCTGGATTATCTTCCCGGTGGTGCACATCCTTCCTGCAAAGCTGGAAAACAGGCAGGCTCAGACAAAACCACACCGGCACTTCTGGAGTTGCTGTCGGCACGTCTTGGTGAGGAAGCCATTTTTTCGATTCATCACCAAGAAGATCACGATCCGGTTATTGCCGGATATTACAAAGCTTATGAACACACTTACGCATTAATGTCGCGCTCAGAATCGCCTCGCAGTTGCGGTTTTTTGCCGACAGGCACACAACCCTGCCTGTTATTACCAGCGCCTGTTCCACTGGCAATACAGCAGCAAAAACCGGTTTATCTCTCACCTTTGTTACTGGTACGGGGGCCTGAGCGCGTAGAAACGCGCTGGTGGACGGGACAGGATATACAACGGGACTATTATGTCGCCCGAAACCTGCAAGGCATGCGCTTGTGGATATTCCGTGACCTCAAGCGCAGCAGGGAGCCAGAAACCGCAAAGTCATGTTGGTTTTTACAAGGTTTGTTTGCCTGATAGTTTCGGCTCATTTACCTGAATACGATTGATCATTAACACGGGTACCTGACCACACGTTGGTCAAACATCAGAAACGGCTGGCTGCCAGAGTCACTGCGCAGTATTTAAGTGCTAGTATTGCCACGGGAACGCTATAAAGCGTCCATTTAGCGAAATTCTTTAGTTGACTGCCACGATTGACAGCACATTCCTCAGATCACCACTCATGACACATACAACAAAAGCCTGGTTACAAATCCATCTGTGTGTTGTGCTTTGGGGATTTACTGCCATTCTTGGCAAACTGATTACTCTGGATGCCCTGCCCTTGGTTCTGTGGCGCATGGCCCTGGTCTCAGGCATTTTGCTGTTATTGCCCTCGGTACTGAGATCTCTGCGCGAAATGTCACTGCGATTGATCGGCGTTTACACTGGCATTGGAATACTGGTTACGTTGCACTGGTTGACCTTTTACGGCGCCATCCGCCTGTCGAACGCCTCCGTGGCAGTAACGTGCATTGCAACAGTCCCTGTTTTTTTAGCGATTCTGGAGCCACTTCTTGCCGGACGCCGCTTCAGATTCTCAGAGCTGTTTCTGGGCGTGCTGGTGCTGCCCGGCATCGTGCTGGTAGTTGGGGGAACTCCTGCCGCAATGAATGCTGGCATTGTGATGGGATTGATCTCAGCGCTATTTGTTGCCTTGTTTGCCGCACTGAACAAGCGTTATGTGCTCAAGGCTGACGCTCTCACGGTAACCAGCATTGAAATGACGGCCGGTGCACTGTTTTTGCTGGTCATCGGGGTGTTTTACCAGTTACTTCCGGGGCTACCGACCATTGCGGGCATTGTTGAAACACCGGCCGATCTGTTTGCTCTTCCACAAGGTAACGATGTGGTATGGCTGCTGATTCTGGCACTGGGCTGCACGCTGCTGCCTTTTGTGTTGTCGCTGATTGCACTGCGCCATTTGTCGGCATATGCAAGCTCATTGGCTGTTAATCTTGAGCCACTGTACGCCATTGCACTGGCCGTGGTGTTTTTGGGAGAGCAGCAGGAGGTCAGCGCAAGCTTTTATGTGGGCGCCGCGCAGATTGTGACCGTGGTACTGATTTATCCGTGGTGGAGCAGAAAGCGGGCTGAGCCCGCACAATAAACCAACTACTGAGCAGCGTCGGCACCTCCCTCTTGCGCCGCATAGTGCTCCTGCCAACGCGCCCCTGACAAGGCTCCTACAATGGCGTAATTACCTTCATGGCAGGCATATTCATAAATCCTGTTATCCGCAGGTAACCGACGCATAGGCACTTCGGCAGTCCACGGTCGGCCAAATACGTCCGGCTCATTGATGGTAACGCGGTAATTGATCTGGCCGTCAGACTCCATGGAAAACCACTCGGTGCTTTGCATATTGCCGGTTGAACCGCGAAAACTCTGTTGAGGGTGTATGTTGCGGGTTGTCACCACCAGGGTATCCCCCTCCCAACGACCTACTGAATCACCCATCCACTTGTGAATAGCCTCGTGCTGATGTGTGTCATCAAGACGAATGATGCGCACATCGTTAACCATCTCCGCCATAATCATCACGTAATCTGCCGTCTGTACAATCCGGTAATTGCTGTTGTATGACATAGGCAACATGGGCGGGCCTGCGGTCGACAACACGGACAACAGGCATCGTTCACCGGCAGGCCTGAGCTCCGGACCATCAAATTCAGCGACACCGGGTCGGGCCAGCATCTGTGAGACAAAGTCACGGTTACGACCGTCTTCCGCATAAGGAATACGTCCGTTTGGCGGATCAATCACCAGTGAGGTGCGAAATTCGCCATTGATCTGCGCCACATAGTCACTGGAAAAGAACCAGTCAGCCTCCAGCCTGATTGGTTCTCCTGCTGGGGGAGGTCCCCGATTTGGATCAAGCATCTCCATGCGATTAAGATCTGTCAGGCCAGCGGCGGAGCCTGGCCGCCAGGCGGCAGCCTCTTCCGCGGTCATAGCCTGCCGATCTGCAAATTGTGCAGGCCGCTCAACAGGCGTATCCGTCTCATTGGTCCATATTCCCTGAAAATCAGGGCGCCCATCAGGCAATCGGGGAATGTCAGCCTGCAGCCCAGCAGAGAAAAACACCATAACCAGCGCTGCTGCTGAGGAAATCGGGGCGTAAGAGAGTTTGCGGTGCGGAAAACTCATATCAGAATTTATCTCCATACTTTTTGGCAAGTTTACCCATCTTTCCGGAGGTATCTATGCTCAGGATCAAGAAAAATCTCGAGAGGAAAGACTCATGCCTGCAAACCAATGACTCAGATCCACTAATACCGAGGCGATCACATGTGTCACTCCATCTGCGCGTTGTAATGTGCCAGTCACGCCCATCACCGAAGCCTCATGGACCTGACGATAGTATTGCTCCAGCAAAGACGGCCAGACCACGACATTGATAAACCCGGTTTCATCCTCAAGTGTCAGAAAGGTCACACCCGATGCGGTTTGCGGCCGCTGCCGACAGGTGATCAGGCCGGCTACTTTAATGTGCGAGCTATCCGAATACATGTCCAACTGCCCGGCACTCAATACACGGTAAGCTGACAAGTGCTCTCGCCATAACGCCAATGGATGGCGACGCAGGCTAAGTCCTGTGTGATTGTAGTCTGCAACAACATTCTGTGCTTCGTCAGGTCTTGGCAGCATCAATATAGCGCCGGGCTGTGCCTGTCCAAAATCATCCGCAGCGTTCGCAAATAGAGGTGGAACGGCAGTCACTGCACTGGCATCCCAAAAAGCCCGATGGCGATCTGTTGACAGCGAACTGAGTGCATCCGCTGCTGCCAGCGCATCTCGATTGCCTTGATTCAGCCCGGCTCGGCGTACCAGGTCAGCAATACTGGTAAACGCTGAATGCTCACGCGCGGACAATAACTGTTGCGCGCCCACCATGGATAATCCTTTGACCAGCCGCAGGCCAAGACGCAAGGCCCTGCCTTCAGGGTGAGCTGCGCTCGTATCATTTTCCAGCGTGCAATCCCACTGGCTAATACTTGCATCAACCGGAAAAACCCTGATGCCGTGCCTGCGAAGATCTTGCACAAGCTGCGCAGGCGCATAAAATCCCATGGGCTGGCTGTTGATCAAAGCACATACAAAACTGGCCGGATAATGACACTTTAACCACGCCGATATGTAGGCCAACAATGCAAAACTGGCCGAATGTGACTCCGGAAAACCATAGTCTCCAAACCCCCGAATCTGCTGATAAATCTGCCGGGCAAAACTTTCTGTATAACCGCGCTCCCGCATACCGCGAATCAACTTCTCTTCAAATGGCTCCAGACCACCTTTACGCTTCCAGGCCGCCATTGCACGGCGCAGCTGATCCGACTCTCCGCCTGAAAATCCAGCGGCTACCATCGCAATCTGCATGACCTGTTCCTGAAAAATGGGTACACCCAATGTTCGCTCCAGCACACTGCGAACACCTTCACTGGGGTACACAACCGCTTCTTTACCCTGCCGCCGCGCCAGATATGGGTGAACCATATCGCCCTGAATCGGGCCTGGTCTGACAATAGCAATTTGAATCACCAGGTCGTAGTAATGGCGAGGCTGCAGCCTGGGTAGCATACTCATTTGTGCTCGTGACTCTATCTGGAAAACACCTACCGTATCTGCCCGACTTATCATCTGGTAAACCAGCGGATCTTCCGCGGGAACATCGTACAACTGCCAGGGTCTGCCATGGATTGAGGGCAATGTCGCCAATGCCTTACGCACAGCGGTCAACATTCCCAAAGCAAGAATATCCACCTTCAGCAAGCCCAATGCCTCCAGATCATCCTTTTCCCATTGAATAATGGTTCTGTCCGCCATGGCGGCATTTTCAACAGGGACCAGTTCATGCAACGGCCCCTCGCTGATGACAAATCCTCCCACATGCTGAGAAAGATGCCTGGGAAAACCACACAACTGCTCAACCAGATCAATCAAGTGTTGCAGAACACGCGGCTCAAGCAATGGTTGTTCAATTTGTACAATCCGGCCCTCACTGTTCATGCGCAGAATGCTTGAGCACTGCTCAATCTGATCAGCGCTCAAACCCAGTGCTTTGCCCACATCACGGATGGCACTGCGGCGACGGTAACAAATAACCGTCGCTGCCAACGCTGCGCGATGGCGCCCATATTTTTTATAGACATACTGAATAACTTCCTCACGTCGCTCATGTTCAAAATCAACATCAATATCCGGAGGCTCATTGCGCTCTTTTGATAAAAAACGTTCAAACAATAACTGCATACGCGAAGGATCAACGGCAGTGATACCCAGGCAGTAACAAACTGCAGAGTTGGCTGCAGAACCGCGCCCCTGACACAAAATGCCCTGACTGCGGGCAAACACCACAATGTCATGAACGGTCAGAAAAAAATGCTCATACGCAAGTTCACCGATCAGTTTTAACTCTTTACGGACCAGTTGCTGAACTGACTCTGGAGCACCGGCAGGCCATCGCTGCTGCATGCCTTCCAGTGTCAGCTTTTGCAGCCAACTGGCAGAAGTATAAGAGGCTGGTACAAGCTCGCGCGGATACTCATAACGCAGTTCATCCAGCGAGAATCGGCACTGTTCTGCAATCTGCAGGGTTTGAGCCAACCACTCAGCAGGATAAATCCGTGCCAGCAGCTGACGGCTGCGCAAATACTGCTGCCCGTTGGCGGGCAGATCAAAACCTAGTTCGTTGATCGGTTTACCAAGGCGCACTGCGGTGATGGTATCGCGCAGAATACGCCGCTGCGGGATGTGCATTTGCGCACCGCCAGCGGCACACACCGGCACGCCGGCCAGTGTAGAGAGACGTTGCAACGCGTTCTTTTTGGAATCGTCACCGGCCAGCAGATACAACTCAGCCGCTATCCACAGGCGCCCAGCAAACACGCCTGACAACTGCTTCAGCGTTTTGATTGAGGCTTGCTCAAAAGAGCGGTAATCCTGGACATCCTGCGCAGGAATCCATAACACAAGGGCGTCACTTAGTGGAGCCTCCAGCACCTGACGCAATTCCACTGTGTATTTTCCCTTCTCAGCCTGACGACGGCTCCCCGTAATCAACGCACAGATTTGCCCATACCCACGGCGATTACACGCCAGAAGCACCACGTGCTCCTGATGCACACAAGTAAATTCACTACCAATGATCAGCCTGAAATCGCCCGCACGCTCTCCGGCCGCCTTTTTTGCCACGTGCGCACGAACAACACCCGCAACAGAGCACTCGTCGGTAAGGGCAAGGGCGCGATAACCCAACTCAATGGCGCGTTCAACCATCTCTTCAGGGAATGAGGCAGCACGCAGGAAGCTGAAATTACTCAGGCAATGCAACTCTGCATAGCCGGGCAGTTCCTGAAGGCTGGAAATAGGGGGGTTCGCAGGCATAAAAAAAAACACCAGAAAAATGCTGTTTATTTATACAGTATCTTGCTGGTGTTTTAAAAGCCCGGATTTAACACCGGACTGAATTTAAAAATTGCAGAACCCTTTACTGCAAGAGATCAATGGATTGGCGTAATGCCATCACCGATTGGGC
>CANHAR010000131.1 GCA_947458495.1 Gammaproteobacteria bacterium
CAGCTTTCTGGAACGACGCTTTCTTGATACGCGCAAATGTGCCGAAGGCTCCGCAAGATACTCACACAGTAATTTTTTAATCTGAGTCACGCGCTGTGGATTATCACCGATGGCAGTACCATCCATTTCCAATACTGAATAGGTATTCATACAGAAATTTTTGCTGGAGGTAAAAATTCGGGCATCCTGAATGTTCAGGCCTAACTGCTCCATCGCCGCTGCACTGCTGGCAAACAGATGCCGCCTGTTGACGGTATAAATAAAAATATGTGTGGCACCATCGGCAAGCGAGTCAGCAGTGTCCTGCACCAGAATCAATGTTTCATCCGCGTCAGTTAATTTTTTGTGCCGCGCAATCGATTCGGTATGCCAAACAATGTTGGCCACGGATTCACGAACAAAATACTCATCATCCGTATTCTCCCAGATCGCCTGAATTTCGGCATGCTGCAAACCTTTGTCACGCAATTTCAGCAACGCACTTTCCTGCTTGTCCTTGATACGGTCAACACGATCCAGCGTATTCTCGAGTCCTCGGCGCAAGGCCTTTTTGGTACTCAGATACAATTGCCTCAGTAACGATGCACGCCAAGCATTCCATAACGTAGGATTGGTTGCATTGATATCTGCTACGGTCAGCGCATACAGATAATCCAGGTGTAACTTGTCACCCACTTGTACAGCAAAATCTTGAATGACTTCAGGATCTGAAATGTCCTTACGCTGTGCGGTCATCGACATCAGCAGATGTTTGCCAATCAACCAACACACCAGTTTTGTATCCCAGGCACTGAGATGATGCCTCTGACAAAAGGCTGTTGCATCATCCATACCCAGAGTTGAGTGATCGCCACCTCGTCCTTTGGCGATATCATGATAGAGTCCAGCGATATAAAGCAGCTCAATTTTTGGCAGTTTTGTGGCGATATGTGCCGCAATCGGGTAGTTCTCTTTAGCTTCCGGCAAGCGGAAACGACGCATGTTTTCCACAACCTGCAGCGTATGAGCATCTACCGTATAGATATGAAAAAGATCGTGCTGCATTTTTCCTGCGATCGCACCAAACTCTGGCAGATACCGGCCCAGAATTCCGTATCGGGCCATGCGCCGCAGTTGTGTAGTCAGATCATTCGGGGAGCGTAACAATTCCATAAACAGCGTGGTGTTTCTCAAGTCCATCCGAAACTTTTGATCAATCAGCGTTCTGTGTTCACGAATCAAACGAATTGTTGCCGCCCGCACTCCCTTGATCTCCGGGTTCTGCGCCATCAGCACAAACACTTCCATCAGCGCAAACGGGAAGCGTTTGAATATCCCGCCATCGGTGACTTCAATGTAACTATTGCATATCTGAAAGCGGTTATTGATCCGGGTTATCTCAACTTTTTCACCGGCCCTCAGAATCGCTTCATCGAAGTGTTGCAACAACACGTCATTCAGGGCGCGAAGTGTCGCAACGGCGCGGTAGTACTCCTGCATCAGTTTCTCAACAGCCAGGCTCTTGTTGTCATCCTTGAAACCAAACATCGCGGCGAGGTCACGTTGTTTGTCAAACAGCAAACGATCTTCTTTGCGGCCGGACAGCAAGTGCAGTCCGTAACGTAGCTTCCACAGCAACTGTTCGCCCTTGTATAGCTGTTCATACTCCGAAGGCAGCAAGAAGCCTAGGGCCACAAGATCAGCGAGATTATCTGCATCGTAATGCCGCTTGGCTATCCAGCCGATGGTCTGAATATCGCGAAGACCACCAGGTGAAGTCTTTACGTTGGGTTCCAGCGCATAATCGATGTCATAGTATTTATGATGACGTGCAATCTGTTCATCGCGTTTGGCGGTAAAAAATTCGCGGGCCGGCCAGACATCGGCGGATTGGGTCAAAGCAATCATTTCCATGCGGAGCGATTCAACAGTACCTGCAGGGCCAACGATTGTGCGCGACTCCATCAGACTGGTTGCCACCGTGATATCTTTGATCGCCTCTTCGCGACACTGCACGATGGTGCGAACACTCTGGCCGATATCCAGATTGATGTCCCACAGAAAGGTAAAAAACTGACTCAACGCCTCACGGTTAACAGCTGACTGGTCACCGCGCATCAACAGCAAAAGATCGATGTCCGAGTGTGGGTGCAACTCACCGCGCCCATATCCACCCACGGCCAGCAGGCTAAGATGTTCACTGTTTTTCCAGTCAAACAGATTCCATACCCGACGCAGCAACTCATCGATAAACCAGGCACGCCCACAGACCAGACTACTGATCTGAGCACCTGCCCGGTAACGTTGATCCAGTTCTTGGCGGGTATGAACGATCGCTTCTTTAAACACAGAGACCGCGGGCTGCCCGGAATTGAGCTTCTTGTCAAAGGCGTCAGCATCAAACAGGGTAGGGTCTGCCCAAACCGGATTAACAACCTGTACGCGCGGGTTTTTGTTCACAGCCATTGATAAATCAACACTCATCAGGCACACCCTCGGCCACTATCGTCCATCTGCAGGTGCCAGACGGCTTAGATTAGCTTGCCATGTCAAGAAAACAGGAAATCAGATCTGAACGATCTGTGATTAATCAGGCACTCAGTTAAAACAATCTTCTTCTCGGCGACGGGTAAGCACTTCACATCCACCAGCTGTTACGGCCAGCGTATGCTCCCATTGAGCGGATAATCGCCGGTCGCGTGTGGTGACGGTCCAACCGTCAGTTTTTGATAACTTGGTATGACGCTCACCCAGATTGATCATAGGTTCTATGGTAAATGTCATGCCTTCAACTACCAGTATCCCCGTTGCAGGTTTGCCATAATGTAAAACCTGCGGATCCTCATGGAATATACGTCCTATTCCGTGACCACAATACTCGCGCACCACAGAGTAATTGTTTGCCTCGGCGTGAGTCTGAATAACATGACCAATATCGCCCAGACGAATACCCGGTTTGACGATCTCTATAGCTTTATACAAACACTCTTGTGTCACTTTGATCAGTCGTCTGGCATGGGGTGCGACGTCACCCAACAGAAACATCTTGCTGGTATCACCGTGAAATCCGTCTTTGATCACGGTGATATCTATGTTGAGGATATCGCCACTTTTCAGAACCTTGGTGTCACTGGGAATGCCATGACAAACCACATGATTTAATGAGGTGCAGATAGATTTCGGAAAGCCGTTATAGTTGAGCGGGGCAGGGATAGCGTTCTGCACGTTGACAATGTAATCGTGACAGATCCGATCCAGTTCACCCGTACTGACGCCGACTTTGACAAAGGGCTCGATCATTTCGAGTACTTCGGCGGCCAGCCGGCCTGCCACTCGCATTTTTTCAATATCTTCCGGAGTTTTTATGCTGACGGACATCAATAAGTTCTCTGATTCTGGGACTGCCGGTATTGTAGGTCTTTCGCCAGGCGAGGGGAACCCGCCAATCACAGCATGTCCGATGTTACACTGCGCTGCGAAATCTCTCTCAACACCCGCCTTCTGGAATCAACTATGTCAGATACTGACTTTTCACAACTGCAATTACGTCCTGCTCTGTTGCAGAACCTGAGCGCATTGGCATTTACCTCAATGACTCCCGTGCAACAACTCAGTCTTCCCGCTGTTTTGGCAGGGCGTGATGTTATGGCGCAGGGAAAAACCGGGTCTGGAAAA
The DNA here is from genome assembly GCA_947458495.1 of Gammaproteobacteria bacterium. Classification (GTDB taxonomy): domain Bacteria; phylum Pseudomonadota; class Gammaproteobacteria; order Pseudomonadales; family Pseudohongiellaceae; genus Pseudohongiella. The sequence continues at coordinate 3,655 of CANHAR010000131.1, forward strand.
ACTGCTGCCTTCGCGCTGGGTATTTTGCAGAAAATCGAACCCACATTGTTCAAGCCTCAGGCATTGATTCTGTGCCCGACCAGAGAACTCGCAGATCAGGTTGCTGACGAAGTTCGACGGCTCGCCAGACTGCTGCCCAACATCAAGGTTCTCAGCCTGTGCGGAGGGCGCCCGGTCGCGGTTCAAGCCGACTCGCTGAGTCATGGCGCCCATATCATTGTAGGAACACCGGGACGTATAGAAGATCATTTGCAACGTGGCTCGCTGATTTTGGCTGACACCGACTTTCTTGTTCTGGATGAAGCCGATCGTATGCTGGACATGGGCTTCCTGCCTTCTGTGGAAAATGTGCTGGCTCATCTGCACAGGCAGAGGTCAATGACAGCGACATCTGGCACACGAGCGCAGATGCTGTTGTTCAGCGCCACATTTTCGGCGGAGATCCATACCTTGTCAGAAGTAATTCTTCAAAATCCGGTCTACGTAGAGCTACGGGACATCGAAGTTGCACCGGATATAGAAGAGCTTTGTTATCTGACCGGAAACGATGAATCTCGACTTGATGCACTCAAACGCGTGTTGCTGCACTTCAGACCCGACAATGCTCTGGTGTTCTGCACAACACGTAACGACGTCGATGAAGTGTGTCAACGCCTGCAACGAGCTGGTTTTTCGGCAATCGCATTACATGGCGAGATGGACCAGCGCGAACGTGATCAGGCGATTATCTTGTTCAGTAATGGCAGCGCACGGGTGCTGGTTGCCACGGATGTTGCGGCGCGCGGTCTCGATATCACCGGACTGGATCTTGTGATCAATTATCATGAGGCACGCGATGAAGAAACACATACCCACCGCATCGGCCGGACGGGTAGAGCAGGAGCCAAAGGCAGAGCATGCACCTTTGTGTCATTCGCTTCAAAAGATGCGGTAGATAAACTGGCAGAGCTTCCGCCAGTCAGTGTTTTAAAGCTGAGCCCGCCGCCGGCAAGCTTCAACACCTTGATTATTGATGGCGGCAAACGCGACAAAATACGACCAACTGACGTCTTGGGTGCGCTGACAGGGTCAGGGGAACTGGAAAGATCAGATGTCGGCAACATACGTATTACGCATCAGGCGGCTTATGTTGCTATCAACAGAAACAAGGCACATCTGGCAAAACAGATTCTGAGCAAGGGAAAGATAAAAGGTAAATCTGCGCGAGTACGTCAACTGTAAGCGCATGCAGCGAAGATTTCAAAAACAGACAAAATCGGAGGAAACGCAATGGATACCAATAAATTACTGGAACAATTTCTGGGTGCGGGCCGCAACAACGCCAACAACGGAGGCGCTCAGCAGGGCAATAACATGATGGGCAACAACCCTCTCGTGGGCATGTTGGGTGGCGGTCTTGGCAAGGGTATGGCCATGGGGGGAGTACTCGGCTTGCTGCTGGGCAGCAAAAAGGTCCGCAAAATGGCCGGAGGCGTTATTGGTTACGGCGGTGCAGCAGCTGCAGGCGCAATGGCTTTTAAGGCTTACCAGAACTGGCAACAGGGCCAGCAGGTACAAAGCGCGCCCATCGCCAACGCTGCAGATCTTCAGAATGTTGATCCGCGCTTTTTACCGCCGCCAGCTAACACAGCAGCGGGGCAGAACTTCTCACTGACGCTGATAACTGCCATGGTCTTTGCAGCCAAGGCCGATGGTCATATTGACGCCAAAGAACAAACTGTCATTTTTGAGCAGGTAGAAAAGATGTCTCTGGATGCGGAGAGCAAGGCATTTGTGTTTGATGCGTTACGCAAACCGGTTGATCTGGATGCCTTGGTATCTTCGGTTCAGGGAATAGAGCAGGCATCTGAAGTTTACCTAGTATCCCGAATGGCGATTGATATCGACCACCCCGCAGAACGCGCATACATTGAAGTGCTGGCAAATCGCTTGAATCTGCCCGCTGAACTCACCGCCCACCTTGATCATCAGGTTATCGACGCCTGAATCAGCCCCGCCCTCGATACACCATTTAACGTAGTCTCATCAGAGACTACGTTACGGCGTCTACCGTTTTACCCAATTGCCGGCCTCATTGCGGCGCACAACAATTTTTTCTGCACCACAAAAGAGCGTCAGGTTTTATTCAGGTTTTGGGTAAGATAGTCATCTGATTGAAAAAAATAGTGTTTTTTATATTGGCACAGGTATTGCTCCTGTCATGGTAAGTCCGGGCGAATTGCACATCACGATTCGGACCCAACTAGAAAAAACTTACTATCAAGCACAAAACAGTCAATCAGGAGTCAACACTATGCAGGTAAAGAACGTTGCAGCGAACAGCAAACTAGCCGTATTTGGCGTAACAGCCCTCATGGCAGCAGCCAGCGTTTTCGCAGTAAAACCCGCTCACGCTGAAGTGGAAATTGCCGGCAGCGTCGGCGTGGTATCCGGATACATATTCCGTGGTATCACCAACATTCCCGAAAATGATGGCGCTGCCGTTCAGGCAGGTCTAAATCTTACCAGCACCGAATCTGGCTGGTATGCAGGCTGGTGGGCTTCAAACCTGAGCTACGGAACTCCTGATCTGAGCACTACCGTTGAGAACAATTTTTTCAGCGGTTATACCGGTGAAAGTGGCGGCCTGACTTACGATGTAGGCGCGCTGTACTACTGGTACATGGATGACAGCAAAGCCAGCGTCATCGAGCCTTACCTCGGGCTGAGCTTCGGTGGCCTCGACTTCGATATGAAGTACATGGGTCAGGATGCAACCTGGTCAAATCAGGGAGATATGTTCTTCAGTCTGGGATCCAGTTTTGATCTTGGCGAAGGTTTCGGCCTGGGAGTTGTTGCCAGCTACGCAACTTACGAAAACAAAGGCAAATACATTTCTGCAACCCCGGAAAGTGGTGCCTTCAGAAGCATTGATCTGACATTGTCAAAAGGTATTGCAGAACTGCCCGCCCAATTTTTCACTACCTACGTAATTGGTGGCAAAGATCGTAACGGCACTGATCAGGAAGACAAGATGGTTGTCGGTTTCAGCTACTCGTTCTGATCCAGCATGAACTAACGCAGGAAAAACTCCTGGATCTGCTCCCGTTTTGCCAATGCATCGGCGATGCCCAGATCCATGAGAGCCTGACAATACTCCTTCTCAAACATTAACAAACTGGCAATTGAGCTGGAATTAGTGTCCCTGATAAACAAACGGATAGAGCGCGGCAAGGTCTGGTAGTAGTCCTCTGCAATACGATTCAGATCAAGGCTGGGCGTAATCTCCAGCAATTCAATTTGCCGCACATCCAGTTGCTGCTGCCCGGCACACAAGGGAATCAATGCGTTGTAACGCCTTAACACCGCCATATCACTTTCCAGCGTATCGACAAACGCACTGTTTAACACATGCCCAACAATTTGCGACAAGGACGGCTGAGTGACCTGATCACCTTTGGCTAGCCTGCGTGTTCGGCTGCCACTGACCCCAATGGCCATTATTTTGGTGGCTCCCATATGTATCGCAGGACTTAATGGCGCTAATTGCCTGATTGCACCATCCCCAAAATACTCGCGATTGATTTTAACGGCTGGAAATAACGTAGGAATAGCTGACGACGCCAACAGATGATGGTGTCGCAACTCTGTGCGGATGCCTGTGCGGTGAGAGCGCTGCCAGTTTTCAACCGGTTTGTTGCTTTGAAAAAATGAAACCGACTCACCGCTGGTATAACCGGACGCGGTCACCACAAGACTGTTGAGGTAACCGGCTTTTATGTTTTCCTCAATTCTTTCCAGGCGCAGAATTTCCTGCAATAACTTATCCAGCGGACTATTGTCGAGTAACGATGTCGGCGTGCGCGCATCCCGATTGGCCAGAAAAGAGAACACCCAGTTTGATGCACTGCTGACCAGACCGGTTGAGTCCAGACGATAGATTTTTTCGCTGCTGATATTTCGCCAGACATATTCAAGCATTTTGACACCCGTGCGCATCTTATGCGCATGGGTAGCCAGTCCGACTGCATTCATGGCCCCTGCCGACGTTCCTGAAATAACCTGGAACGGATTACAGATGTCTCTGGGGAGCACACTTGAAACACCACGCAACACACCTACCTGATAGGCTGCCCGCGCGCCACCACCCGACAGTACCAACGCTATTTCGGGTTTGATATTTGATGTATCTTTGCTGCTCATTGTTGTACCCGTGAGTTCTGGCTGGCTGCCAGTTTACAGGAATGCCTGATATGACAAACATAAAGACACCCCTTTCAACTGATCAAAAGCCCCAGAAACTAGTGATTGCCATCTCATCAAGGGCTTTGTTTGATCTGACAGAAAGTCACCAGATTTTTGAAGATCAAGGTCTGGATGCTTATCAG